>JAUPVI010000022.1 GCA_030917105.1 Candidatus Babelota bacterium | reverse complement strand
AAACTGCTCTCCAATACCAATCATCTTATTTTGACGTTTAAGTGCTAACATCATGGCAAATCCAGCGTAAAAAAAGATCCCTTCCATAACCACGTAGTACCCAACGAGATCTCGTACAAAATGTTGTACATCTTCGATAGTATTAATCTCAAATCGTGGGTCCAAAATTTGCTTGGTCAATTCCACCACAAAATCATCTTTTGCTTTTATCGAAGGAACTGTTTCGTACATACGATAAATTTCTTCTGGATCGAGCCCAAGGCTATCGCAGCAATAAATAAAGGTATCAGTATGTACCGCCTCCTCAAACGCCTGGCGCAACATATACTGGCGACACTCCGGATTAGCAATGTGCCGATAAACGGCCATCACAATGTTGTTTGCAGTTAACGATTCTGCTGTGGAGAAAAAGCCAAGATTCCACAAAATCAAGCGCCGATCATTAAGCGAAAGCACATCACGCGCCTTCCACTGCTCAACATCGGCCTGCATTGATATTTCTTCTGGTGTCCAACTGTTAGCGACACCATCTTTGTAATGCTGACGCGCCCACATATATTTCATCGGCAAGATTTTATTTGGATCGGTATGTTTTGATTTACCATTAAGCGGTATTAATGACATGGTTGTCCCTTTCATCAGCATTTTTCTGTTTTACTTCTACTACTGACACGACTCGCAATCAGTTCTATCAATCCCACACGTACGCAGATCACTCGACTCCGTTGCCGGTATAGCTTCTGCCGCATACAACCGCTTCTGCGTAAATCCATACTCTTTTGCATCAAGAGTTGATTTTTCAATTTGCGAAGCACCCAGCGTACGAAGGTAATACGTACTCTTCATGCCAGACCGCCAGGCTGCAAAGTAGACATCATTCAGTTTTTTGCCAGACGTTCCCAGCATAAAAATATTATGCGATTGCGCCTGATCAAGCCACTTTGCGCGACGTGCACTCAAATTAATAAGCCATTCAGGATCAATTTCAAAAGCCGTCTTATAGAGCTTTCGAATATCCTCTGGGATGCTAGTAATCTGCTGGATGGATCCATCATAATACTTAATGCGTTGGCACATATCATAATTCCACAAATCACACTCTTTCAGCGCTGCTACCAAATATTTATTCATGATCGTGAACTCCCCCTGTTGATTTGCCTTCACGTACATATTTTTATAAATCGGTTCAATACAGTTGCCACAACCGGCAATGTTAGCAATAGTCACCGTTGGTGCAATTGCCATAGTATTCGAGTTACGCATGCCGTATTTTTTTACCATTTCTCGCACTGGCGCCCAGTCCTTGCGAATAATGCGATCAACCGTTACCGCTTCGCCACGCTCATGCTCCAAAAGTTCCAGTGTATCTATAGGGAAAATGCCGCGATCCCACTTTGATCCCTTAAACGACTCGTACGCACCGCGATCACGTGCCAATTCAGCAGATGCACTGATCGCATAATAAGAAATCGTCTCCATTAATTCATCACAAAACACTGCTGCCTGCTCAGTATCAAATGGCAGCCCTTGTATAAAGAGTGCATCCTGCACCCCCATAAGCCCCAGGCCGGTTGGTCGATGACGAAGATTGGATACTTTTGCTTCGATAGTCGGGTAAAAATTAACATCAATAACATTATCCAACATGTTCATGGCAACCTTAATCGTTACCGCCAACTTCGCTTCATCAAGCCGCCCATTTTCCATGTGGCGGGCAACATTCACCGAGCCAAGATTACAGACCGCCGTCTCAGTAGCCGAAGTATTAAGTCCAATTTCAGTACAAAGATTTGAGCTATAAATAACTCCAACATGATCCTGAGTTGAACGAACATTAAATGCATCCTTAAACGTAATCCATGGATGCCCAGTTTCAAAAATCCGTGTAAGCATTTTTTTCCACAATTGCTTAGCTTCAAGCTGCTTGTACTGCTTGATCAAACCCTGTGCAATCATCGCCTCGTACTCTTCATACCGCTTCTTGAACGCAGCACCATACAAGCTATGTAAATCTGGCGTATCACTCGGCGAGAAGAGCGTCCACTGCCCATCCTGCTCAACGCGCTGCATAAACAAATCGGGAATCCAGTTCGCGGTGTTTATGTCATGCGCACGTCGACGCTCGTCGCCAGTATTACGTCGAAGGTCAAGATAATCTTCTATATCAAGATGCCAAGTCTCCAGGTAGACCGCTGTCGCACCACGACGCTTGCCACTGCGGTTAATTACCGTAGTAACATCGTTTACTAATTTTAAAAATGGCACAACACCTTGACTGTGTACATCAATACTTTTTATGAGAGAACCAGTCCCGCGTAAATTGGTCCAGTCATTGCCGACACCACCAGAATATTTTGAAAGCTGGGCGTTATCGCTCAAGCACTTAAAAATATGCAATAGATCATCGGTAATTGTGGTTATATAACAAGAACTCAACTGCGACCGCGTGGTACCGGAATGTAACAAGGTTGGTGTACCAGGAAGATATGAGAATTGAGAAATTAAATCGTAAAACTGCTCTGCTTTCGCCATGCGATCTGCAGGCTTTTCGCCAAGCGCTATCCCCATGGCAATGCGCATCCAAAAATATTGCGGCACTTCTATGCGCACACCGCCAACTTTGAGCATGTATTTTTCATAAATAGTATACAGCCCCATAAACTCAAAAAGCTGATCCCGCTCCAAATCAATGTACGCAGACAGGCGCTCAAGATCAAACGCAGAAAGCAATTCATCCGACAAAACACCGTGACCAACCCCTTTATGAAGATACGCCGCAAAGCCTTTAGCGCAGTATTCTTTGCGGTTATCTACCGTACTTGAAACTCCCAGTACCTCTTTGTACAACGACATAAGCAACAAACGCATAGCAACCCTGCCGTACGCCGGATCACGTTCAATAAAAGACTGAACCGAAAGCACCAACGCCCGCTCTATTTCTTGCGTCGTAATGCCGGGATAAATATTCTTCTCAAGCTCTTGCAGTATGAGCTCAATGTTAACATCACGCTCATAGCCGATGCTAGCGCGTAAAAGTACGGCAGAAACTTTTCCACGAGAAAAGTTTTGAATACTCGCACTGCGCTTTGCAACGTTCAACCCTAGTAAGGTACCTGCCTCAACCCCACCGGCCACACCAATGCCTCCATTAGAGGTCTTTTCTTCCGCGTAATACATAAAAATCCCTTTTCATTGAGTTTTTAACCATTGACTGCCTTTTTGTTTTTTCAGGTTAACTGGGTATTGAAACAAGAGCAAGGACGAGTTTTTTTAGTTCCGGGACGAATTATGCCCCACCCACCAACGACCGTACAGGTGAAAAAAAATAAAGCAATCTTCTTGTACATATAGAAAATTCTTTTCAAGATGCATACAATTTTTTTTAAATGCGCCCACAAATAATTGGTTAGAATTTTTATGCAAAAAATCACACTTTTATTGTTTTTGCCAAGGAAAAACCACTACAGTGTCGCTCTCTGGCAGCATTCTAGAGATTCACTTCTGAAGGAATACAGTATGTTTTTGGCACTTCTTTTACTGTTCTGTGCGTGTAACGCCACTATTTTTAGCACAAACGACTACAACGATCGTTACAATCCTTACAAGAAACGCCTTAATCAAACAACACCACTAATAGAACACCGCTCACCAGAAATCCTTTCTGAAGAGGAGCTCGAAGAATTTGAGCTGCAGCACGAGCCAGACAACACACCACATACCCCTCTTGCAGCAATATGCCTTGAAACACATTCGTACGGCAGCCATTTTCTACAGCACTGCATGAATAACGCGGTACTGGGTAAGCAGAAAGATGCACTCGCACTATTTTGCACTCTACTAGAATTGCTCGCAAACCTTGCTGATGCTGATATCGGCATCATTCGACTCGATTCGTATATAAATAATATAATAAGCATCGCCCATGCACTCAAGGCGGCAAGCATATCCGACAGCAGCATCGACCTTACTCATTTCCCACTCATAACCTCTTTCAGTGAGCCGTCGGTCGACGAGTCTGGGATTACTCTTGCCATGCATCACGCACTACGAGAGCGATCAACTGGCCTCCCTCTTATCACGCAACTCCTCTCTGAATTGCAAACGTATGCTGGGTATAAACTGCACGCCATTCTAAACTCATTCAAAAATGACACCAAACAGCTTCTTTCACTCGCTCAACAAAATAGTGCTTCAATTTCTGGAATGAATCCACAACCATCTGAAGTAGAAAGACAAAGCATGGGATATTTGGGTTGGTTATGCAGGCACGCTGCAACAACCTGTCTTGATTTAGCTGATACAGTTCCATCATCGTCACTCCTTGCACACAGCGGTTCATTGCTAAATCAAGTACAACAAATGCTCTCTACCATGGCCCTTACCTATAGAAATCTCAGCATCACTCCACCACGCACACAGGATCAAAACTCACTTGCAACGCTCTATGCACAAATGGCTGAACAACTTAAAGATATTTCGCCGCGACGAGGACAAATATCTCTCCTACACCAAGTACATAGCCTTAGCAGTTTTCAAGAAAAGCAAAGCTTTATCGCCGCTATCTTCGCTAGCTCACAAGAAAGCAATACATTTTTACAAGAATTTTTTCCAACACTTACCGACTCACTCGACTACAACCTCATACAATTTTGCACAACACTAACAATGGAAGTTGTAAATACTTTTGCAAAACGCTATTGGATCGGTGAGCAATAACATGTGGTCGGTAATCTGTAAAACTATTAAGGCTTGGTGGCATCAATCCTCATTAAGTAGTTGGTATGTAAAGAGAATGATCAGGCAATATGCCATTGACCTCACCCAATTCACTCTTACTACCGACAAAGTGCCAACGCTTGCGCAATTTATGCTGCGTAGATACCGGACCAAGCCATTAGCCCCGCGCAATCACGAGCGACTCATTCTTTCCCCAGTAGCCGGCGTAATTACAAAGCAAGATGCTCATCACATAACAATTCAGATGCATCTCCATCACTATCACCGCATCCACTTACCGATAGCTGGCACTGTAACGCACTACACACGTGCCCCGTACACTAGCACAACAATCCACATTTCAGCCCCCGATGGATTAATTATCTCTCTCACCATTGCCACGACGTCAGAACAACACGCTACTGTGCTGCGTTACAATCCACAACGAAACTATCATTTGCAAGGAACTGAGATTGGCTATGTCTATGCAACCGATGCACTAGTAACACTCCAAAGCAACCGCCCATGCTTATACAGCCTCAAAAAAAACGAGGATCTTTCCTGCAACACCGCTCTTGGAGAACTCTCTCCTATTCATTCACCGTCAGTAACTCATGAGAGGACCGCATGAAGAAACCAGCGCCCGCAGCCCTTGCAATAATAATCATAGCCCTCGGCAGCCTTATTTCTCTCTATATCTTCAGGCAACCAAAACAAAACCCATTTTCTATCATCAGCAACAAATGGCGTCGTCAACCAGCAATTGTACAGGAGCTCAATGCAACTGCCGCAACCCGGGAAAAAGATCTGACTGCCCTCTATATCTCACATCGAATTCCACAACCATTAGCCGCGTTAACCGCAAAAATAGACCGCATAGAAAATGATATTGCAAAGCTCTCTGCAACACTAACCGGCTCCTCAGGTCTGCCAGTTGAAGAGGAAAAAATAATCCGCGCTACTATTAACGAAAAAGAACTCGAGTCACGCACCGTAATGAAGGCCAATGAAGCACTTCTTGATAAGTACGCCGAAAAAGCCCGCCGCGCCAAAGACCCCGAAATAACCAGATTGGTGCATGTATTAAAATCACGAAGTTTTTTATTTGAACGAACAGCGTAGGCCGGTTATACTGCTTGCATGAAAAAACGTTATCTTCTCTTTTTTTGTGCCACAACATTGGCCGCTCAACATGACCCGTTTTCCGCAGACACTTTTAATATTGCAGGCACCCTAGAGTTCTTGCAGATGCAATCGTATACCATACGAGACACCATCCTCGCCAACGAGAGAACAGCAAATCTTTTTGGTGCAGAGATTGATATCCTTATCAATAAACTCACCACCACCAAAGTGGACCCCGCACACATATCGGTTATTCAACAAGCAGTGCACCGCTACCACGTTATAGCCAATGCCTGCCTCAAAGTGCAACAAGACCCGGATAACCTTGAACGCTTAATTACTTTATTTGAACAACGTAAAACAATTGTCCAAGAAATTGAGATTGCCTCTCGCCCCTGTATGTATGCAAATCTTATTCTGTACAATCTTGCCCAGCACTTAGGCCATCAACCGACACCAACGGAAGTACAATCATTTACCAAGCAACGAGATGACCTAGTGAGCGCACGTGGTCCTCTATTAACCACGCTCAATGAAAAACTCTTCAGCATTGAACAAGAGATCTTTAGAGATCATCGGTCCTGGCTTGAAAAATACGGTACTACCGTAAAAAACAGCCTCATCATACTTGGCGTCCTGGTAATTATTGGTCGAGCAATAGACATGACTCACGCTCAATTAACCAAGAAATGATCATTCGCGTGGGGCAGACAAAAAAGCCAACGCCTTTCGCAACAACACATTCAGGTCGGGAAGCAATTCCCCTTTATACAGGCCAGCAACATAGGTAATTGCCTTAGTTGCTTCCTGTGGTGAATAACTCAAACTAAGCAGTGCATCTTGCATATGCTTCAACTGTGCACCCGGTGCATCGGCAAACGCTGGCATATCAGCAAGCGTGCCTATCTTATCTCGTAGCTCATAAATGATAAGCTCTGCTTTCTTCGTTCCAATGCCCTGACAACTACTAAGCCCTGCAACATTTCCTGATACAATATCTTGCATAATGATTGCAGGCTCGCGCTGACGCAACAAACCAAGGGCCAATGCTGGACCAATTTTTTGACAGCTAATAAGCAAACAAAACAACTGCCGCGAAAGTTCGTCTACAAACCCAAAAAGCGATTGCCCTTTTTCTTGGTTCCAATGGACGTAAGTATAGACCGTCGTAGCAGCATTTGAAGCAAATTGAGTAACATCAGCAACCTGCACACCAAATCCAATCCCTCCCGCCATAACGACAATAGTGCGGTCGGTAGCCGCCACAACGGAACCATGTAAACGTTC
The DNA here is from genome assembly GCA_030917105.1 of Candidatus Babelota bacterium. Taxonomy (GTDB): domain Bacteria; phylum Babelota; class Babeliae; order Babelales; family JAUPTZ01; genus JAUPTZ01. The sequence goes on along the minus strand of JAUPVI010000022.1, from coordinate 3,532 downwards.
AATCACAATCAATCCTTACTCAGTAAAATCAAAAACCAGGTCTTTAGTCACCTTATTACGTGCCGATATAGTAAACGTTAAACATTGGCTTTGTGGATCACGTTTTGGAACAAAAATAAGGTGATGATCTTGCGAGAACGGTATAGCCACAATACTAGTCATGCGATGCTCTACGTTGCCAGAAATAACATGCTTTTCAAATTCTTTATATCCGCTAATACCCAGAGCCTGCGTTTCGGCCAAATGCAGTCCCACGTTCAATCCAAGGAATCCTACAAAATAAGTCAACGCATCCGGCGCAAGCATCGCAAGACCAACTGCTGCTGGCGCAACAAACAGCATATGTGCAATCGTATGCATTGTTGTGTATGGATCAAAGAATATTCCAATATCCTTGCGCGTCGGCAAGACCTGTCCTGAAAGATGTATAAAGTAGCTCTCAGAACCAGTATTGTGCGTACGGACATAGTACACATAATAGGTAGTTAACAGCTGACTGGATTTACAAAACAATTCCTTTATTTCAGGAGCCAATAGTTTTTTAACTCCAATCGATACGGTTTCGTACTCCTGTTTCTTCTGTATGTAAGGAACATCAAAGAGAACTTCTTTGGCACGGTTAATTGGCGCACGACCGCCACAGCCAATAGTAAATAGCGCTAAACCAAGACACATAAATATATTTCTCATAAATCCTTCTCACTCAAATATCATAGTCATTGCGCCTTACTTACCACACCAACTTCAATGGAAGCGAGACTTTCTCTACGCTATGTGTTTTATGATTGTATAAAGCAATTTCGCATGGGGTCTTAAAGCCGGCTCGCGGCGTTAAGACCATAATATTTTCGGTCGAAAACGGAGCACAAGAAAACTGATGTCGCTGCGTCATAATATAACGATCAGCCTCATGGAATGCATAGCTACTACGTGATTTTCCCCACAACGACCCTACGATGAGTGGCAATAAAACAATGCCTGCATAAAACAAGCTCAATGCAACAAACGAGCGAGGCACTACCAAATCTGGTTGCGCCAGATACGGTGGTGTTTCAACTGCTGACTTAAGCATTGAAATGGCATACACGGGGAAAAAAAGTATTGCATTCAAAAATGCAAACAATACACCACTTCCACTATATCCGTACTGTGTATATTTCCGTAGCACATCAGATGGCGGTACAAAAAAGGAACAATGCTCACTCTGTAATGTATAGCGGATATAGCCCTGATTAGAGAGGCGCAGCTGAATCAAATAGTAATAATGATATAAATCTTCTCCGCAGGAAAACTGCTGCAAGATTTCTTCATGCTCACAAATGCGACCATATACTGTCAGCTCATTATGTTTGACCACAGCAGGAAAATTTTCAACTGGCGTCTGCTCAACTACCCGCAAACTTTTACGACCACAACCAATCGTACCCAGGGCAAACAGACAAACCAGCATAAGAATGCGGTTCATCAGACAATTCCTCAAAATTTAAAGGCCAGCTCTCCATCTTCTTTGTCCTGCTCCTTAAGTACTACCGTAGCATGGTGATAATAGGAATCAACAGGCACAAATAACACTTTATGGGTACGACTACGAGGAGCAATGACCAACTTCTGTTTTGGATTAATACAGATGCTGGTAATATCATTGGTGATTTCCTTATTAGCCTGCATACAAAAGAGCGTATCCACGAGAAGTATCGGTAAGAACAACTGCCAGACAAAGGCTATCCCCGCCAGCCAGACGATAGACCGCCCGACCATGTTCTTATAAAGCACCGACCCGGCATCCCGTTTACCCATAATATCAAGAGATATGTCTTTGGCATCAAGGACGTAGTAAGAATCTGAATCGTTCTGGATATAGAGCTGAATTGGCTGAATACCGCGAGAAACCAAACGGTTATCGAAATAATAGGAGCATTCAAAATCACGTAATGGCTTAAGCCGTACCAAAACATTTTTTATTGTTTGGTCTTGTCCTTCATTGGGGGGGGTAAGGACCGCTTGCGGTCGATGGTACCCACATCCTGCCAAAAGCATAATCCCTGTAAGTACCACGGTAAAGTTTATCGCTTTGTGCATACTCTCAACTTTCATCCTATGACTTTGATAGCTTATAAAAAGGCGCGTTAAACAGCGCATCTTGGGGCACTCACTATAAGGTAAGGGATACGTACATGTCTATGCAACGATCTTTTTTATTTTTTGCTACCCTTCTACTACTTCCTAGTTTTGCTGCAAAGCCATTTTTTCTTGATGATTTCAATGAGTTCACCATCAACCTATTCTCTCTCAATGACTTTCCTGCCAATAACCCGGATAACAATACGCCGGCAGAAAGACCAAATTATGAAAAGGACGTACCCGAAACCAATCATGAAATCCATAGAAATGATCAAAGCCCCAACCAAAATAAGCCACAACAACAACACCTCAGACCTGAAAAAAGTATCGTATTAAAAGACAATGATATCCGTTTCAACAATATCGTAGGCCAAGAAGAGGCCGTAGGCCAACTGCGTTCCGTAGTAGAACAATTCAGAAACCCTTCTCGGCTCAAGCTTTTTGGCGGTGAGCACAAAAAAGGAATCCTCCTAGCTGGCCCTCCAGGAACCGGCAAAACCATGCTCGCTCGTGCCATTGCAAATGAGCTGGGATACTCATTTCACGAATGCTCCGCTTCTTCTTTTGTAGAAGTATTTGTTGGCACCGGCGCTCAACGTGTCCGCGAACTCTTTAACGCCGCTCACCAGTCGGCCCCCTCTGTAATCTTCATTGACGAAATCGACGCTGCAGCAACCGAGCGCGGCAAGGGAGGTAACGGTGGGGATAACGAATACAACCAAACAACTATTGAGCTACTTACGCAAATGAACAAGCTCAATCACAACACCAATGTTTTGGTTGTAACCGCCACTAACTGCATTGAGCACGTAGACGAAGCATTTAAAGCACCCCATCGCTTTGACATTATTAACGTTGGCCTCCCATCACCACAAGGCCGCGCTGATACCATACGAAACTATCTAAACCGCCTCCCACGAGTTGAAGTAAGTAATGAAACAGTTGCTGCAGTAGTAGAAAAAACCAAAGGATTCAGTCAGTCTCAGCTTAAATCGATTGTCAATGGTGCTGTTCAAGTAGCCATCAGCGACAAAGAAGCAACAAAGGTCACTGATGACCACGTATTATATGCGCTCGAGCAGGCCCGCCAAGCAATGAGAACCGGCATTTTTGGGCTCAGCGGTAGCGAGTATGATCATCTCACTTTTAATGACATTGCTGGCCTTGATAACGTAGTAGATGAGTTCAAATTTCTTGTATATAGCCTGCAGCATCCGGAAAAAATGAAAGAGTTCGGCATTGAACCTCCAAAAGGAATACTCCTTATGGGCAAGCCTGGCTGCGGTAAAACAATGCTCGTGCGTGCATTGGCCAATGAAGCTCACTGCCAAGTAATTAGCGTCTCTGGTGGCAGTTTTGACACTAAATTCATAGGAGATGGGGCTAAGGAAATTCGAAAAATTTTCACCAG
>JAUPVI010000129.1 GCA_030917105.1 Candidatus Babelota bacterium | reverse complement strand
TAAAAATTCCATTTGGCGCACTCAACAACGCAGTTTTGATAGACGGCGTGCCAAAAGAGGTAGTGTATAGCTTTGGTTGGCTATCTGCTGCTGGGACAGCAATACTTATGGCGGCGATTCTCACGGCACTACTCTTGCGTATGCCGTGGAGTGCTTTCTGGGAAACTGTTGCAAAGACGTATCGTGAGCTACAAAAACCACTTATCACCATATCTGCAGTTGTTGGCTTTGCCTATTTGGCTAATTTCTCAGGCATGTCTATTGCTCTTGGTAGCGCGCTGACAGTATCTGGGCATTTTTTCCCATTCATCGCCCCATTCATAGGTTGGTTAGGGGTATTTATAACGGGTAGTGATACGTCTTCAAATGCACTATTCGGTGGCATCCAAAAAACCACTGCCCAAGCCCTCGGTATAGACCCAACGTTGGCTGTAGCAGCCAATACGAGTGGTGGCGTGACAGGAAAAATGATCTCACCACAGAGTATTGCAGTCGCAACAGGCGCTGCTGGCTTGACCGGTCAAGAAGGCACCCTTTTCCGCTTTACTATTTTGCATAGCTTAGCACTAGTGACGCTCGTAGGTATCATAACGTATGTGCAAGCGTATTATATGCCATGGATGATCCCACAAGCAGTTGATATCGCTGAAGCTGCACAAAAAGCAGGCATAGGCCCTGCTGAGATTCTACTGGTGCTGGGCTCGCTTGTGCTCGTGGCTGCAACTGCCTACATTGCGCTACAAGGTCGACTCGTCCCGGCCAAACCTTTAGCCAAGACTCTGAAGCTGTAATATATTCACCTAGTGCTATAATAAAAATTAACATGACTGATCAAGTAATCTCTTTCAGCCCGGCAGCATTGCAGCGCCGGCTCATCATTAGCGCTATTACGGTAAGTGTTGCATGCGTTGTAATGTCACTATTTTTTCTCGGTGTATGGTTTGCACCGAACCTTCAGCGAATTTTGATAACAATACTTTGGATAACACTGCCCTTACTCTGGGTCTTGGGCGCTGTGCTCGAAAGCATGCGTCAGTCCAAAACAAAATATATCTTGACCAAGGATGCTCTTTTGAAAGAAAAGAAGGGCTGGTTTGGTTCAACCACGAGCCAGTTATATCGTTACGACACGATTAACTCTGTAAACAGCAAAAGCCGAGCGAAAGGTTCGTTTGGTTCAGTCGAGCTAATATTTGAAGAGAATAACTCGCTGTATCTCTCAGGAATCGCCAATCCAGATGACCTGGCCCGCGAGATCAAAAGACGTGCGGCCGACGCCCGATCGTCTATTCGTGTTGATAATCTGCATTCATAAAAGAAGCGACAAATAATTATAATGTAATATTGCGTTTTTAGTATTTTATGATATGATATAATATTATGAGTGCTAACTTCCCTGAAGATTCAGAAAAAATGCGTGTTCATCCTCGAGTCGAAAACCTCGGGAGAAATTGCAAATGGTGGGGACTGCGTGCGCTGGTAGGGTGTGACTATCCCAAGGCAGAAATCGAAGGGAGGATGAGTTGTGAAGGAATGATAGATGACGTATGTCTTGAGATACTGACCGGGCGAAAAGCTTCCAGCTTAACAGACGACCAACGTCAAGTACTCCGCACTCGACCGCCTGACCCATATGATAAATCTCATATACCCCCAGGTGAGATCATTTAGGGATTAGTCAGCAATTCACCATCATTTGTGCTTGCGTGGCCGTAGTTCGCCATCAGGTGTTTCTATCTCGACCTGAATATGATGAACCTCTGGGATATTTTCCTGAACCACTTCTTTGACATTGTCTGTAATAGCCTCAATCTCGTTGGTTTCAAGTCCATCACGTAGATGAACTTCAAGAATGACTAGTATGCTTGATGAGCCAAGATACATGGTGCGTAAATCTAGTATATCTTGCACACCTTTTACGGATTGTGCAGCCCCTATGATGCGTTCAGCAATATGAGGCTCAACTGCTCTGCCGACTATAAAATCACGCACATCGCGAAGCAGTAGCATAGACATGCCCATCATACTGAGGCCAATAACCATGCTCCCAAGACCATCAAACTGTGGGTTATTGGTCAGAACGAATACAACGAGCGCAACGAAGCCAAAAATAGCAGATGAAGTACCCAGAATATCAATCAAAAATGTAGCTTTGGTTTCAGCCGCGCTAGAATGACGCAGCTGGTGCCACCAACTAAAGCCTTTATACAAATACTTCAAACGATGCACACTCAGGCTGAGTGCATAGGCGTTTGCTGTAATGCCAATTAGGAGCATGGCAAAGGCAAGCCCGACGTTTTCTATCGGATGCGGGTTTGTAAGCTGTTGCCACCCAAAGTAGAACGACAGTCCACCTGTCCCGATAAACATTAGAATCCCGGCCATCAGTACCCAGAAGAATACTTCACGACCGTAGCCAAACTGATATAGGGATGTTGCCTTACGTTTTGAACGCTTGACTCCGAAGTACAAAATACCCCCTGTAATAAGGTCAGACATACCCTGCAACGCCTGTGCGAGCATGACTGTGCTA
>JAUPVI010000021.1 GCA_030917105.1 Candidatus Babelota bacterium | reverse complement strand
TTCATACGGCACACTCAAAATGTATTGCCCATCACTGTCGGCTGTTCTTTTCAGCCTTATTTCGTGCATCGTTATTTTTTGTGCGGCATATAAAAAGAGTCGTATGGTTAATTTGCTTGGCGTGCTTTTAAGTCCGGTATTACTCGTGAGTTTGGCAGTGATTATCATCAAAGGACTGCTCGTTCATCCGGTCGCACCAGTGTTGGCCCTTGATGCAATAACCGTTTTTTCGCGTGGATTTATCCAGGGCTACAATACCATGGACTTGCTGGTGACCTTCTTTTTTTCTGGGCTTATCATTAGGGGCCTGCGCCAAATTGATGAAGTTAGAGCCGGTGGTCAATGGTTGCTTGCGCGCTATGCATTGCAGGCATCAATCATTGGCGTCATGCTTCTCGGGCTGGTGTATGCAAGTTTTGCGCTAGTTGCAGCGTATTACAGTGCGCTGCTTGGAGGCCTGCCTGCCGAGGCATTACTTGGCACGCTTGCACATGCCGTTCTTGGCCGTGCTGGAGGCGCATTTGTAAGTCTTGCAGTTGTACTTGCCTGCTTGACTACAGCAATGACATTGGTGACAGTATTTGCCAACTTTCTCTACAGCCAAGTATTTTCTAAGGCGATAAGCTACCGCAATTGTTTATTTCTCACGCTGCTTGCTACCTTTATTGTTGCAAATCTTAAGTTTTCAGAGATTGTGGCGATGTTGGTGCCAGTTTTAGTGGTGATATACCCAGTACTTGTGGTACTTACGATTATAAATGTCCTACACAAACTATATGGTTTTTCCCCGGTGAAGGTTCCCGTTGTGTTTGCTACTATTGCTTCCATTGCCTGGTATCAAGGGCCACAGGTATTGGTGTGCTTGGGTATTATTGGATAGCGGCGACACTCGCTGTTTATGGAGTTTAAATAACACAGATAAGATGCGTTTGTCCCGGCGAAGAACGCACTTTTTAAAAAAACTATGATACACTTGCCGCTCTTTAAAAATTAAAAGGCACGGCGCTAAAAGGAAAAAACATGAGCACCCCAGAAAAAGAACAAAAATCATATAAAGACACCCTCAATCTTCCAACAACCTCGCTGAATATTCGTGCAAATTCCGCAGAACGTGAGCCAGCATTGCGTACTCATTGGGAAGAAATTGGGCTGCAGGCAAAGTACTTTGAGCAACAAAGTACTCCTTTTGTGCTTCATTACGGTCCGCCGTATGCGAATGGCCACTTGCACGTAGGACATGCATTGACGTACGTATTGAAAGATATGGTCGTGCGCTCGCAGCGCATGAATGGGCGAAGTGTCTCTGCGATCCCTGGCTGGGATTGCCATGGTTTACCAATTGAATTAAAGGTTGCCAGCGAAACAGGCGATCTTCGTATGACTGACCCAGCCGCCTTTAAAAAAGCATGCCGTGCCTATGCAATGCGCTGGAAAGAAGTGCAAGAACAAGAAATGAAAGAACTTGGTATTTGTGCTGAATGGGACAAGCGTTACATGACTATGGATCCGACCTATGAAGCCGATATTATGCGAGGCTTGGCTACGTTTGTTGAAAAGGGATATATCGAACGAAAAGGTAAGACAGTGCCCTGGTGCTTTTCCTGTCAGACCGTGCTTGCTACTGCTGAAATTGAGTATGCAGAGCGAAAAGACCCATCGTGCTATATCATGTTTCCCCTGGTAAATAATCCGCATCGTGCATTGCTTATATGGACTACAACACCATGGACTATACCGTTAAACCGTGCGGTAGTCCTTAATCCAACAGCAAATTATGCGGTAGTTGGGCTTGCTGATGGGCGAGAAGCGATTGTTGGTGCAGATCTTGTGACTTCACTAATGCCAATTCTGGGTGAAGGGGCTGCCGTTCTGGCTACAATTCCAAGCAGCCAGCTTATTGGGATGCGCGCAAATCACCCGATAGTTGATGGCTTGACGGTTCCGGTTATTGGCGACGACGGCGTGAGTACTACTGACGGAACAGCCTGTTTGCACTCAGCTCCTGGTTGTGGTCCTGATGATTACGTAATGGGCATCAAGAATAATCTTGAAATTTATTCGCCGTTGTCTGCTGATGGTAAGTATACCAACGAAATCATGCCGCAGGATCTTGCAGGTATGCCGATTACTGATGGCCAGTGGTGGGTGCTTAAGCAATTGCAAGAGAGAGGGGCATTGTTCCATAAAACTTCGATTAAACACTCCTATCCTCATTGTTGGCGCTGTCGCAACGGGCTTATGTTCCGAGCAACTGATCAATGGTTTTGTAGCCTGGATAAGCACCATCTGGTGCGACGAACCCAAGACGCATTGAATGGGATTACATTCATTCCAAGTTGGGGTAAGACTCGCCTAGATGCTTTTCTTGGTAATCGTACTGAGTGGTGCATTTCTCGCCAGCGTAGTTGGGGAGTTCCAATCGCCGCTTTGTTTAATACGCTAACAGGCCAGCATTTTTTAACCCCAGAACTGATTCGTGGCGTTGCAGATAAGGTGGCCGTTGAAGGTATTGAATATTGGGACCGTGTGACAATTGCACAGCTTCGTACCGATGGCTTGCTTCCGGCAGAGCTTACTGACGTAGATGACGAGCACATTCGCAAAGAAACTGATATTTTGGATGTATGGTTTGACTCTGGAGTGAGCCATGCTGCTGTTATTGCGGCTCGTCGCGGCTCATTGCCAGTTGATATGTATTTTGAAGGGTCTGACCAACACCGAGGCTGGTTTCAAAGCGCCGTTCTTACCTCTATGGTGCTTCATGATAAAGCCCCAATGAAGACTATTGTGACGCATGGCTTTGTGATGGATGCGCAGGGGCACAAGATGTCAAAATCTCGTGGTAACGTAGTCGATCCAAAAGAGGTGGTCAAAAAATATGGCGCTGACGTTTTGCGTCTCTGGGTTGCAAGTGTTGACTATGAACGTGACGTCGTAATTTCTGATACGTTATTGACACAAACAGCAGAAGTGTATCGGAAAATTCGAAACACCTGTCGATTCTTGCTCGCTAATTTGTATGATTTTAACCCAGAAACCGATTGCGTTCCTTTTGATCAAATGCAATTGCTTGATCGGTATGCGTTGCACCAAGGAATGACTACGCTAAATATTGCACGACAATGGTATAACGAATATGCATTTGCAAGTATTGTGCAGTTGCTTGCGCGCTATTGCAGCGTCGAGTTGAGTGCGCACTACCTTGATATGTCTAAGGATCGTCTGTACGTTGAAGGAAAAACAAGCGCAGAGCGTCGTTCGGCGCAAACGGCACAGTACTATATTTTGACTATGCTTAACCAAATGATTGCACCGTTGCTGCCTTTTACGGCGGAAGATATCTATCTTGCTGCGCCTTATGCGGACAAACGGCAGTCAATTCATATGCAACAGTTTTTGGCGCTCCATGTGCCAGAAATTGGAACTCCAGAAATATGGGAGTCGCTTCATGAATTGCGCACTGCTATTTTACAGGAAATAGAAAAAGTTCGTGCAACTGGTCTGATTAAGCATTCACTTGAGGCAGCTTTGATTTTGCGCGGGTTAGAACAAGAGAAATACCAAAAGACGTTTACGCAGCTATCTACAATGTTGGGTACTCAGTCAGTAACTGAATTTCTCATTGAGTGGTGTATTGTATCGCAGTGCACGCTTGCGCCCTCAACAGACAGCGAGGAAGAAGTGATTATTACAGTTACTCCTGCGGTTGGGATGAAATGCCCGCGTTGCTGGCATTGGTTTGAAGGTAGTGGTCCTATATGCAATCGTTGTGCTGCTCTAAAATAAGAGATACGTATGATAGATTTTGAGCATTGTTAAAAAAAACCAAGCAAAAATAAGGAGAGGGATACCTCTCCTTATTTTTTTGGGAAGTCTTAACGTGGCCAACCTAGCATATCGAAAAAGAAGCTTGGATTCATAGTAATTCCGTTGCGAATCTCATCATAACGATTAGCCTTTTTAATTTCAGCACCAAGCATTAGCTGTTGGCTTTGTGTAAAATAGCTCAAGTTCATCTGAATCTGCCTGCTGGTAATGCTTTGCGCCATGATAGAGAGCTGCTCAGATGTAATCGCTTTTAATTGAGATCCGCTTAGAGAGGCATTTTCCAAGAAAGCGCCAGAAAGCTCTTTGCAGGCCCGGAAAAACGGTATTTGTGCTGGGGTTGGCCAGCTTTGGCTGATTTGATTCCGTAAACTTGTAATTTGAGAAGCACTAAGTGCTTTAATTTGAGCATCAGTGAGCCATGATGGTTGCAGGCGCGCATCGCCAGCCACATTCCGATTGTAGGGTGCAGATGTTTGACTAGGGTCAAATGCTGCAGTAGGCAGTTGCGCGATTAATTCTCCCGGCAGCCCTTGAAATTTTGTCTTATCAAAGTAAGAGACTATGAGAGCCAATTGTGCGATTTCTTCTGAGGTGTATTGTTTTGCGACCAGTAAGGTTGAGTAATTTATCACTGTGGCGGCTATCGGAGCAGGTAGCTGTCTTATGGCTACTTGATTAGCGGTTGCCCTTTGTGTTTCCGAAAGAGATTCTACAGCCGATTTGCCCGTGGCATTAAGTTTCGTTGCCAGTTGCGCTGCGCTTAATACTGGAATGAAGCCGGACTTTTCAAGTTCGGCGGCAGTAAGGGCGACCACATTCAAACGTTCTACGCAAATCGGCAATATTTTTTTAATAAGCAGCAACCAACTTGGGTCGTTAATCATAGCTTTCACCACAGCTGGGTTGATGCCAGAAAATTGCTCTGCAGTAAGGAATAGCAAGAAGTTGTTTTTGAAAGTCTCTGGTGTGCCGATTGGCCCAGATATAACATTGGCAAGCTGTGCGCCACTAAAGAATGGCATCTGGGCTTTTGTAAAAAAGCTGATTTGATCTGGTCTTAAATATTGGAGTTGCTTTAAGCTGAGACTTTGAATTTGGGTTGGTGTTAAGCTTATGATGTCAGCCTTGTTTATCCGAGTGATATCGATGTTTTTCGGCGCTAAGTTTTTTATTTCATTGGAGCCGTATGGCTGAGTAACAGCTGATGAAGTATGTATCGACACGGCGCACAAAGTTAGCGCGATGGCGAAAGCTTTTGATTTAAACATGTTATTTCCTTATTGTGACAAGGTTAGAAACTCTAGTTATTATTCTTAAGCAATTGCCTCCTGCGAGAGCAAAGGCTTTGACGCTTCCTCTTGATGGCTTTCATTTTCTGCTATTGGTTCAATCGACGCCTCCGCCTTCTCTTTCTCCTCATCAGGCAGCGTATCGCTTTCTTGCTCTGCAAGCGGCGCCTTTAGGGGCGCCCACATGTCCATTAATTCTGACCATAACATATGTTGAAGCTCTATTTGTTGGAACTTCCGCTGATCGCATGGAATGAGCATTTCTTGTAGCATTTGCTTTTGTGCATGATCAGCCTTGCTGGTAGCGATCAAATGTTGAAGTTTTAGTGAAAAAGCCTGCATTCTATGAGGATCCTCAAGTTGGAGATCGTCGTCGAGATCTATGCCAAGGTCACTGTGCACCGCCTCCGTTGTTTCTTGGAGTATGAGTGTCATTTCATGGAAAAGGGCATACTGCTTTTCTATCAACGGCCGTATTTGTTCATTAAGCGCAATCTTTTGTGTCCGGATGTCGGCAATTTGCTCCTTGCGCGCTTTTGTTGCTTTAGACCCATCATCATCTAGTGCCGCGTATGCAATGGCAACCGGTTCATGATAGAGCTGGCGGGATAGCGTATCTAATTGCATTACTTGCTCAAGTGAAAAAGGGCCATCGTTTTTAATTTGCTCAGCAAAAAGTTTTAGTTTGCTTAATATGCGCCCCCCGTGCTTGAGGAGCTCATCCATGATGATGCCAAATATCTTCTTGTGTGCCGTGCGTTCTGTGCGTATTGTATCAAGCCATCTCATGAGTGCGCGATATGACCGTTGACGTTGTGCTTGCGCATTTTCAGTAATTTTACGAGATTTCTGTTTTGAAATGCCTTTTTTTGCCGACAACTCTTTTTCTTCAAAGAGTTTGGCAAAGGGAGGGGATGCGTAGGTAGTTGCATGTACCAACATTGGAACGTAGGTAGGAAGGGCGGACTCTAGTTCGTTAAAATACTGTTGTTGCCTATTGCTTAACTCATCCTTAACTTCGGGATAAAGCTCCATAAGGCGCGACAAGCGCTCTATGTCGGCAGTAAAAGCCGAACTTTCAAGAATTGCTTTTATCTCTTTTGTTTTATCCCCGAATGTCTTTGTAGCTTCATAGCGGGCATACCATTTTTTCATGCCTACAGGAAGTCGCTTTAGAATATCAATTACCTGCTCTTTAGGTGTCACATCAAGAGCGGCTACCGGCTCTTGGTAATTGCTGCCCGGCGCCCGTGGCTGTGCATACTCGCTGTTGTCATAGTTATCATTGAAGTTAAATGGCGAATAACTACTTCCTTGCGAACTTGCATACACAGGCTGCAGCGAACTGCTTTTTACGCTTCCCTGATAGCTATTGCTTCCAATGCCGTAGCTGCTGGAATTGCCGTAATTGTCATAGCCACCATAGCTGCCTCCGTAGCTACTGCCATATCTTCCACCGTAACCGCCATCATCCCAGCTATACCCACCGGAGCTATCGCCATAGTTGCCGTAACCGCCATAACTGCCACCGCGCCCATAGCCACTGTCAAAATAGTCACCTGCGCCAGAGCCCCATCCACCGGCAGCGCTTGCGCGCGAGCCAGCGATTTTTGGTGCGTATTTTTTCTTCTTCACTGCGAGACGAGCTTGAACGCTTTTATGATCAAATACTTTTTTGAGATCAACAATGAGTGGTTCTAGCATTTTCGTTATGACCTCTTTTATTTTATCTGCAAGTTGCTGTTTTTGCTTTGCAGCAACTGCATCTGGTGTTTCAAGTGAATCATCTGATGATTGCGTTGCCATTGCTGCATATTCAGTATTGAGAGGATCAATTGCAGCGGTGACCGCTATGAGCTGTTCGCGTAGCTTAGAAAAATCTTTTTGTAAAAAGGCTATATGGTAAAGCGAGGAAGTGCGTAACTTATTTATAAGGTCTAAAGCTTCAGTTGCAATAACACTCGATGCGGTAAGTTCATTTTTTAGTCGAATGCCAAGTGTGAAACTAGTAAGATTGGCAATCAATTTTTCAAGGTTGATCGATATCGGAGTAAGATGGGAAGTTAAGGCTTCTTTATATTGCGAAGTGAGTTTTTTCGTTTCTGGCTTTACTCCGTTTTTAAAAGCTTCTTCCAACGATGCGGCTACCTCTGGGATGGCATCCTTTGACCCTTTTTTACTGCTTCCATTTTCGTCATCGCTATTAAACGAGGAGCCAAAATCGTCGTCATTGAATCCATCTTCATTTTCGCCACCAAAGAGAGAGCCAAACGAGTCGTTTTCGCCACCAAATCCCATGTTACTAAAATCCATGCCATCAAATCCGCCTCCAAAGTCCATGCCACCAAAATCCATATCATCAAATCCGCCTCCACCGCCAAAAAAATCATCCATGCCACTGCCGCCAAAATCGGCGAATGGGTCATTAGTCAGAAGTGGGCCGGAGCAGAAGGCGAAAGTGGTTAGGCAGATAAATAGAATGTTTTTTTTCATTGTAATGGCTCTCTGCTCTACGAGCTGATAATTAAGCTAAGCAACTCATTTTGTGCATCTATGCCAAATTTTTTTAATACCTCTTGTGACCCAGGAAAGTCACTTGCTGTTCCGATGATAAGACCTGATGCGATGCTTTTTGCTTGTTTAAGGCATTGTAGCTCGTTATTAAAAAAACCAACTGGGTCGGTGTTTTTTTTAGTCTTTACCGCTTGAATAGCCGCGGTAAAGTCACTTGCAGTTGCGTTCGTTGTTCCATTAATAATACCGATCAGCTTGGCAGTTTCCGGCCATTGTGAAGTGGTGGTGACCCCAGGCGATTTTATTTCGTAACCCATGGCACAAAGAATTCCTCCAGTAAGTGCTATCACGCCGAAAAGATACAGTTGTTTTATTGGTTTCATGGCAGCCTCTTTATGTTTGTAAAAAGTTATAGCATTACCCAAGTCTAGCGAATGCTGATTCTTTTTTTCAATTGTATGGCTAAAAACGCTTTATTAAAAACGACTTTTTGTGAGCGAAATCAGGCTGTTTTATTCTGAGTCAGCGCAAAATTATTGCTTGCACCAACTGCGGTTTTTATAGTAGCGTCCAAGTGTAGGTTGGGGTCGCATGCTACCAAGGGAGAGTGGTAATGATTCAACAAAAATCAGGCTTTTTTGTTATGTATGCTGTAGTAGGAAGTGTGCTTTCGTTCGTTATTGCAGCATTGTGCTTGCGGCTCATGAACCGCCTCTCATTTGTGCAGTCAAAGCTCTCTGTTGGGCTGGTTGCGCATTGTAGTCGAGAAAAAATGGATTTTGGCGATATCCCTGCGCAGTTAATTGTATTCCAGTGTGGATCAGGCCAGTTTTTGCTTATGGCGCCAGCCTTTAAGTATTGCTGTAATACGCAGGAAGGACGTACGATTTATGCTTCTGCGTAAGGGTTTTTTGTTATTGGAAGCCGCGCTCTATGGCGCTATAGTAATGATGGCTCTAGGTTTTTTTATTGCCGCTCTACATACCTATATCTCATGGCAGCAACGGGTGAGCGCTGACCTTACAACACTGCTATACCATTATCGAGCGCTTGCGGTGATAGAGAAAGACCTTAGTTGTGCCAGTGCTGTTGTGGCGCACGACAATCAAATAACTATTCACATCACCAAGCTCGATGCCCACTGGGGTGCGGTTGCTCAGACTGTGACTTATGTATGTAGAAAAAATGGGTTGTATCGACAAAAAATAACCGCTGGAACCGATTTGAAAACGCGTAAGAGTGGCTTGCGCCTCGCGCCGACCCCGTTATTTTTGCGATGTGTGTTGTGCGGTACTGGCTACACAGTGACGTACGGCGTTAGAAACCATGCGCCGCTTACTCTTCATGTAAATTTACTGAGCACAAAAGGTGCAGCATGAAGAAAGGATTTATTCTTAATTCGCTTCTTTTGGCAACCTGTTTATTGGCGACTTTAATTTTTATAACTATGCGTACTGCTGGGATGAGTATTGCCGCAATGCGGGCACAGCAAGAGCAAGATGCGGCATCTTCAAAAATATGTATCGCTATTCAGTACCATCAATGGCTGATAAGACATCGTTTTGACTTTTTATTAAGCCAATCGCAGCAACAAAAAATGGTTTTGGTGGCTAAAACACCGTTTGATGCCGTATTTCGCTGTGGTGTTGCAGTAGCATGGCGCGGAGCGATAGCGCGAGACGGGTTGTTGTGTGAAACGGTAGTTGGTAAAAAATGTTGTCGGTGGCTAGCGCAGCGAAAGGGGGAGGAATATGTTTTTGGTGGGCATACTTTTACTATTGTGTAGTTCCTGGTGGCCGTTGCAGATTGGTTTTTTAAGCATCGCCGGCGTTGCTTGGTGTTTGTGGTTTTATCCTCGCTTTTGGCAGGAGGGGGCTGTTGGGTGTGTGATATTATGGAGTGGGCATTTGTATTGGATTGTGCCGTTTATTAATAAGGAGCTTTCTGCTTCATTGAGTGGCAGTTACTGTCTTGGTGTGGGATTGTTGGTGTATTTTATACTTACAACGTGCTTTTTTTGGTGGGCCTTATGGCGATTGACAGCTGCCTACTTGTTACATCCTTGCGTGCGAGGAGTAATAATAAACAGCCTCTATATGTGGTGGGCTTGTGTGGGAAGTTTGCCGTTTTTACATTGCACGCCGGGATATATTTTTATAAATCCGGCGCTGCCGGTTCTTATGTGGGGCCGGAGTTGTATCTCAGGTGAAATTTTACCAGCACAGTGGCAACGTTGCCGGGTTGGCAGCGAAGTGTTTTGGTTCTATTATTTGCCGCCAGAAACAGTTGGGACGCGTCTAATTTTGGCACAAAAAATATATAAAAAGCTTTTTGCGGTGCCTCCAGCGCCAGACGATGGAGTAGCTATTATTGCGAGTCCTGAATCAAGCTTTCCATATCCGATTTATAAGGATTCGGAAGAGTTTGAATTATGGCAATCGGCGCTTCCAGCGGGCGCCACGTGGATTTTTGGTGGAGTGCAAAAGCGCGGTTCGAGAGTGGTTCAAACGTTATTTTATTTAAATAGTAGTCTGATAACGGAACGCTATGAAAAAAGAAATCTGGTTGATTTTTTTGAAGCTCCACCGCGAGGATTGCTGCAAAAATGCCTTGTTGCTGTCTTTTCGTTTAAATTTAGCGAATTTATTTCTGGCAAGAACGATGGGCCAGACAGAGCGCCAAACCTCCAGCCAGCACTCTGTAGTGATTTGTTTTGTTTAAACTCTGATGAAAAGAGGGGGGCGCTCCTAGCGGCAAATGAAGAGTGGCTTCCTGATTTTGTGAAACTTTTGTGGCAGGGCTATGGCTTATATTGGAGTCTCACGCGGAGGAGAGGGCTTGTATGGGTGGGGCGCCGGGGGTGCTGGGCGACAAAGCCCTTTAGGCCTCATACAAGAGTGGGGCAGTAAGAAAAAATGGGTACCCAGGCCAAGGCAACTTGTGCGCAACCCATTTCTTCTCCTGGTAAAGGGTCCTATTTTTTGGTACCATGCGCACCACTCGTATTCCTTTATTGTGGAGTTTCTAATGAAAGTATTTCTTCTCAAGGACGTTGAAAGCGTCGGCATGGCTGGTCAAATCGTAAACGTAACCGACGGTTACGCAGCCAACTTCTTATTTCCCCGCAAGCTAGCCCAAAAAATAGGCGAAGGCAGCGAGGCTTTCTTTAAGCAAAAAATTAAAAAAGCTGAAATTGATGCCCAAGTTCTTTCAAGCAAAACATCTATGCTTGCTGAACGAATCAAAACAACACACATCACCATCAAAAAGCGCGTACATGACGATGGCAAGCTTTATGGTTCAATTGCTGCAGAAGAAGTAGTAGATGGACTTAAGGATAAAAACATTGTTGTTACCAAGAAGCAAGTTGTGTTTAGCAAGACT
>JAUPVI010000020.1 GCA_030917105.1 Candidatus Babelota bacterium | reverse complement strand
AAAACAGACACAATTTCTCGCTTCCCGCTTTGCAGTAAAAGAAGCATTTTATAAAGCATTAAGCACTGCCTGCAGTTCCCACGTGGCTATACAACCGTTTGGTTTTCGTACTATCGCACGCTTTATAGAAATAGTACCAGAACCGCGATGGAAGTGCCCCACGATTCTTTTTGATGCCGAAAGTTTTCATGCGGCTACCGGCATTGCACTCCCAAAAATTCACACGAGCACTTCTCTTGCACACGACCACGAATATACTATTGCACAGGTGCTTATTACACTTCTATGAAACAGCAGTTTTCTTCTCTGCTGCTTTCTCCGCGGGCTTATCTTCTGGCTTATCCGAAGAGTCGTCTGCAACATCAGTTGCCGTCGGCAAGTTGCTCGCAATATCGGCATTATCAAGTAATGCCGCGAGTGTAGAAGCATCCTCTTGTGACGACTCTACATCGCTCATGAATGCACTCGCTTTTTTCAAGGTATCACTCTGGTAGGCAACTGCAGGTTGCAAAGCAGTTTTCTCTGCTAATTGATCTTTCAAGGAAGCAAGCGATTCTTTTTCTTGCTTTAAAATCGTCTGCATTATTGAGTACTGAGGATTTACCTTATCAAGAGCAGTCAATTGTTTTTGCGCAGCATCCACATCAACTTGCTTGTTCTTTATCTTGTCGTTCAAAGCCGTAATCTGCTGCCCCACAAGCGAAGCATAGTCATCAAGTGGAGTTGGTTTAGCGGCTGCGTCTAAAGAATCGGCAGCAACAGTTGAAGCAGGAGCAGCACCATCAGCGACAAAGCTCTGGCCAATCCCAACCACGCAAAAGAAAAGAGCGTACAAGAAATTCATAGGTAAAAATCCTTTAAACCATCAATGAGAATGGTGATACTTTAAAAAAAGACCCGCCATAGTTGTCAATGAATGTCTTTACCTAAGCCGAAATCCTTTGCATACTTCCTCTGTTTTGCCCCCAGCGTGGCCAAACGATCATCCCTGTGATAAGGAGAAAACGGTGAAAAACTCAGAAATACAAGCAAATCTCTACGCGCTTGCGGTAGAGGCAATGAAGAGAGCATATAACCCGTACTCACACTACAGCGTTGGGGCCGCACTCCAAACAACGGACGGCATAGTGCAAGCAGGATGCAATGTTGAAAACGTTTCCTACCGACTCACGCTCTGTGCTGAAGCAAACGCAATTGGCGCACTGATTGGCAAACATGGCCAAGCGACAGTACAACATATTTTAATCGTTGCCAGCGGCACCGGCTTTCCGTCGCCGTGCGGCGCTTGCCGACAAATTATCGCAGAGTTCTCTCAACCAGAAACAGAAGTTCATCTCGCCCGCGCTAAAGAACGGGGCGAAGGATTTGATGTACGCACCTACCGCATCAGTGCATTGCTGCCACTGAGCTTCAGCCAATCAATTTTGCATGAAGCAATACTGCCACATGCAGAAATCGTAACACCTAATAGAGCGGTGAAAACAGAGAGCATGGAAAGCGCAGTAGAGTAGTAGTAAAGAAAAAACTCGGACGACAATAGCCCCAGCATACACGCGTAGCTCATCTACTCAAGCATTAGTATTATTCATCTCCTAACTCGCTCCCCGCAGCGTCGCTTCTTGAAGAAAATGAAGAAATCAGCTCTGGAATCTTAACTACGATGACAGAAATATTGTCCTGACTTCCCTTCTTAACAGCCTCTATCACAAGAAGCCTACTAATTTCTTTGCTACTCAAGCCCTCAGCAGCCTTCGCAGAGACAAACGTAGCAATTTCCTCATCATTCATTACATCCGAAAGACCATCGCAGGCGATCACGGCAAATCGACACCCCGCGTGAGGTGTCCAATGATGAGGACGATTGTTTGAATTTGCAGTCTGCGTCTTGCCAGGAGCAAGCTTGTTGGCATAGTAATACTCGGCATCATTATAAAAAGAATCATATTCTATGGTACCAGCAAGCTCGCCATTGCCGGCAACTGAATCACCCAAGCTGATTTCAATAATTTGCGGCCTGAGACCAATAAATTGAGGTCTGTCTGCGGCAACACTTGTACGATAAGCATCATCTCCCAATGAGCGAAACACATTGAGATTGTTATTAACCCGTGACTCTTCAACCGTGCCGCCCAGACTCAAGACACGACTTATTTCACTTGGATCCTTAGCATCCTGATCATTCGTTCTTGCAACACATCTACCATTACCATCAATAACAAGAACAAACGAATCACCCAAATTAATACAGCGCAAAAAACCACGGCTACACGTCAGAATTGCCGCAGTCGCACCTCCAGTGCTCTTTGTGCCAGCTGGAATTTCAGCATCAAACTGATTGAACGTTTCAATAATCGCCTTACGTGCGTCCTCTCGGGTTAAAGAAGCAGTTTCTTTCAACTTTTTCCCCAAGTTTTCGGCGCAAAAGTTTGCTACGCGACCGAAGTCGCCATGGCCGTCAAACACGCCCAAGACGCCCTCATCGACAACGACCGCGTCTTCCATCTTAGGCCTTGCATGTTGCGCTTCGCTCACTCCCACAGGCCCAGACGGATCAGGGGATCCCTTCTCCCAACTAGCGATGTCTAAATCTAACTCCCGACTTTTTAGCATGGAACGCTCGCCTGGCGTTAAAGCGTTGACAGAGTTGGCCATAGTCGCCAAAGTAATAGAGCTGCTAATAGGCTGCCTCGCTTCAAGGCTAGGGGGGGTATATTCTAGAGAAAGAAGGTTTGGTTTGGAATAAAAACCATTGCCTTTAACGGTAGCTTTCTTAATACGGCAATACCCATGGTGCGGAATAAACACAAACCAATTTCCCTGATCATCTTGAGCAAGCGGCATTAAATTCATCTCATTAAAAGAGATTTTATCACATGGATAATCATTCATACTGTAGCCGTAATTAAAAAACGTTGGCTCCCTAAAACGAATATACTCTAAAAACTCATCCCTCGCTTGGCAAACATCAACCCCCTCGGGAAAACCATGCAATCCGAGCTCTTTCTTGAGGCGCTCTTCCTGGGCCAACCGCTCTGCCTCTCGCTTACTAGCAGCTTCAGCCGCAATTTGTTGAGCCATACGCGTACGCCCGAATGCTTCTTCACTTGCCATACCGACACGCTCGGAATCCTCTCGGACTCGTTCGGAAATAAGACGCGATAATTCAGCTGAATGTTTCGCAAAGTCAAGGGCACTCTTGCCATTTTTATTCGTTATGTTCAGATCTATCCTGTCAGGAAATCGCTCGAGAATAATCTTAGCACCACGAGGCGCTTCTTCGCAGAGCTCCATGAATAACGTATTCCCCGTAGAATAGTTCTTGGCACTGAAGTCGAAAGGCTTAGTATCCATAAGCCACTGGATAAGAACTCGATCCTCTAACTGACAAGCCTCTCTAAATATTCCAGGCAATTGAAAAGACGCCTCCGGCGGCATCAAAGCAGCCACTTTATCGGCGGTAATTTCACCATTTTTTTTCAACAATACTGAAAGCAACGTAGCAACGCTTCGAGCGTTTTCCTTAATTTTATCCAACTCACTCAATACAGCAGCATCCAAGTCAAAACCGGGCAATTCGGAAAGAGTCAACAGGCCTGGTCTTGAACCTCCCTCGCATAATATAATAAGCGGCGCTTTCCCGTCCTTATCAAGCACATTTGGACCGCACTCTTTATTTTCCATAAGCCACTGAGCAAGAGCTCGATCGCTGTTATACAAAGCTCCAACAAAAACTGCCTGAGCCTTTTCGTCATCGGGACAAAATTTTGAAAACACAGCGTCATCCAAGCGCCGATCTTTTTCCAAAAATTCGGACAGGATAGCAGCTACAATCAGGGGCGACTCCTTAACATGATAAAGTGGCAGGAATTCCTTTTGTAGCACGGCAACTTCCTTTTCAAGATCAAATCTATCTGATCCAAAGAGGCTCTTAAGTTCTGCTATCGATTTTCTTTCACAAGCAGCTATAAAAGGATTCAATGCGCCAAGGTATCGTCGTATGCCGTCAGTGCTCGCTAAATCTACCGCGCGCTGGTTGCTGGAGTTAACAAGCTCATAGTCAGCACCCTTCGCTACTAACTTACAAACTAAGCTCTCCATACCGGCACCTGCGGCGCGCATCAGCAAAGTTTTACCGTTATACCGAAGATCTCTCTGATCGATATCTCCCCCTTTGCCAATAAACCGTTCAAAATCAAGCATAAAGTGGTACCATGCGCTGAAATAATTTTGACTCTTCTTTAACGTGCACAGACCATCCGCTACATCAAATAATTCGTGGATCGTTGAAGGTGCGAGACCATCGACGTTCATTCCATCTTTTTTTGCCTGCTCAATAAGTTTCAATTCACTCGCAACTGGTAATGCAACGATTGGTCGAGCGGCCACGCTCACCGCAGGCGCACCATCAGCCTTAATTTCTGATGCTGGCCTCGAAGCTGCAATGGCTACCACTTCTTCATCCTCATCATCCGCCATAGCTGCCTCGTCCCTGCTTTCATCACTCATAGCAGAAACAGGACGGAGTAGTGTTAAGAGAGGTTTTATCAGGTCAACAGGTACTGGCGAGCCCACCTTACCACTCCCTAGAGACGGGCTATCACGTCTAGGTTCTAGTGCTGGACGCGAAGCGACAACAAGTGCCTCATCTTCAACCACACGCGATGCAAATGGAGATGCAACACCCGAAGCGCCAGTCCCACCATGAAGTACAGGACTTATACTTGCTACAAGGGTGGCTTCAGGGCTTAAAGTTCTTTCATCAGCCGATGCAACGCTAGGCAAAGTTAATTCTGGTGAATGCCGCAGCTCTTCTAATACCACGCTTCCTTCGTCATCTTCCTCATAAGACTCGCTCCTAACAGATGCTGGCAAGTCAAGCTTCACACTCTCTGGAGACGGGATACGAAGTGCAGATTCTGGTGCTGACCGCCAAGCTGCAACGGGTGCCGCATCACCAAGCACAGGTGGTACAGATGCAGGTAGAGGTACAACTTCTCCATCTTCATCATCCTCTTCCTCAGCCAACATGGCTCCTGTAGGGCTACTTTCATCACTCATAGCAGAATCAGGGCGAGACAGCCCTGGGAAAGGTCTTACCCAATCAACAGATGCTTCAGGACTCGAAGTTCTTTCGTCGGCCGATCTCAGTTGAGCTGATTCTGGTGAATGCCGCAATTCTTCTTCTGATGTCACGGAAGAAGCCACACTTTCTTTATCATCTTGATCATCAGACTTGCTGCCCATATCTCTATCTGGCGCTGAGCTGACAGCTATTTGATCGCCTTCTTGTACAGGCTTTTCTTCCCCACTCGTAGCAAAAGTACCAACACCACCACCGGCAGCCATAAGCATGGCCAAAACATTCAATTTCTTAAGGAGGCTTTTCGTGCGCAAGATCTCTGCTTTTTTTCTGGGGTCTTGGCTTTGGTAATCGCCTTGTTTAAATACGCTATGTAGCCAGTAAAACCAAGTGCCCCAAGTGCACCACCAGCAAGAGAATATTTACTCACGTTATGGATGGTTTCACGCGGAATTGCGCCAACAGTGCTCACCGGCACCAATCCAATGACGGCCACTAACAAGCCAAAAAATCTAATTTTCATACACTATATCCCCGATTATTAAGAGTTTTAGTGTAGCAAAATATGAAAATAATCCAATAGATAAAGGCTTTTTTCTCCTTAAAAGATCTCGTCTACCAGTGTTTCTAGCTTCTGGACAGCAACCCCAGCCATCATATCGGCATAGAAGGTTTCATCATATTCACGAGTACGCACTACCACCGGCATTGGTACCGCATGGCCCATAACAAGCGCCTGCTTTTTGGTATCCAATGACGCCAAAATTGCCCGCAACCCAGAGCCGTTGCTGACACCGGTCAACACCGCCTGAATATCTTTGTCATCAGACAAAAGGGCCACAATCTTGGTTCCCACCTGCGAAATAATTTCCTGGTCAATACCAGAAGGCCGCTGGTCCACAATGAGAAGCGAGACATAGTACTTACGCATTTCGCGAGCGATTACGCCAAAAATCGTTTGTTTTGCCGCTTGAGGGTTGAGAAACTTATGCGCCTCTTCAATGGTAATCATAAGTTTTTTTGGTTCATCCGCTGCATTCTGTGTGGCAAGAAATTTTTCTGTTTTGGCCACATAAATATCATGAAGGCGGCGCGTAATGATATTTGAGATGAGAAGATAACACAGAAGCGACGTATGATTACCAAACTCCAACACCACATGAATCCCACGATCAAGATACTCAAACAGTGTGTCGATAACAGAAGAACCTTGGCCCTCACGGCGCAAAAATGGGAATTTCTCTAAACGCTTTAATTTACGATACAAAGCAGCTACCGATTCGGCATGAGCACCGATTTCTTCGGCAAATTCTTTGGCGTTCGCACCTTGCGCAAGCAACACAGAAAGCCACTGTTTTTTATATTTGTTGGCAATCAGGTACGCTGCCTCAAGAGCAGTCGGATGCAGATTCAGCTCATCCTGCAATGGCATAACGTCTTCAACCCGGATATCATCAAAACTCAAAAACACTTCCACATCCGGCGCACAGCCTCGGCGACGAGTCGATTCCGGATCCAAAGAAAAGATTGCAACTTTATCCGGGAACAATGTCTTGAGTCCTTTTACAAACACAATACCTTCGCCTTCACGACGGGCCTGCACCCCATACTCTGAGTGCATATCAAATACTAAATTCACCGCCGCCTGGCTCTTCACTAACCCGGCCAAAATAAGACGAGTAATGAATGTTTTACCCGTACCAGTCTTTCCAAAAATGCCATTCGAGCGCTCAGCAAAAAGATTCAGATCAAGGCAGATTGGAGTGTCCATATCCAGCGGCTTACCGATATTAAAATACTTACGATGCGAAGCTTCAGAACCAAAAATATGGGCAACATCGGCCGCACTTGCTTCCAGTACATCAGCAAAATGCGCCGGAATTGTTTTTACCGGCATGCGGGAATGGGTGGCATGATCCAGCATCAGCATCGGGCGTAACGAAACAGTCGCATAAATATCCCGCTTACTAAGCATTGCATGCAGCAAAATTTCCTGCTTTGTTGGCGGAAATAAAAGTATGTCTTGGTTAGTAACTTGCAACTGTATATCAGTAATGAGCGAAAAAAAACTGTAATTCACACCGCGCACACACGCAAACTTGCCGGTTTTGATAGACTCCAGCGGGTAGTCAGACGACAAACGCATCGTCAGGCCTTCGGTCAGCGAGCCACCAACAATCGTTCCCAGCTGACGAACAGCAGTATCATTCTTCTTTTTTTGGGGCATCATACAACATACTTTCTTTGCGCGGTTCTTGCGGTGATTAGTGATACCCCATAGTACAAAGAGATGGGGAAAAATAAAAGGGGTTAACCGCGAGCGGAAGCAGCAATAGCGGCTGCCTCTGAATGCGCGACCGCAACAGCTGCCTGTACATCAACAACAACCGCAGAAATGTTATCAGAGGATCCTAATCCCTTTGCGATAAGAATAAGGTCCTCTGCTACTTTCCCCAACATGAGACCGTCAGAAATTTCGGCACCGTCTTTGTACTTACGGATAAGCCGCAGAACTATATTAGCAGCCTCTTCATTACTCAGTACATCCCATAAACCATCACAGGCAACTATGGCATACGCTACACCCTCAGCAGGATGCTCGGCCACATCAGCCTCATTGCTCACTAAGGGCGCCTTAATGTCAATAGACTCACCCATACTATTTAAACGAGGTCCCACCTGTTTTTCTGGATAATCACCAAAAGCACGAGAAACCGAAAGGTTACCTGGCATTAAGCGATATTCCCCACTCCCACTAGTACTTTTTATAATAGTTCCGCCAGCTGCTTTAATGCGCACTTGCTCCCTAGCAGCATTTGGGTCATGATCTTCGGTCGCATACAGCAAGGCGCCCGCTTCATTAATTAAAATAGTCCGCGAGTCACCCAGATTTGTTACATAAAGTTTTTTACCCAAAGAATCTAAAAAGAATCCGGACATTGTAGTACCACGATTATAGAGTATGTGCCTCATCGCGTAAGAAAGGTCCTTGAAGGAAGTCTGCGCTTCATCAAATTCTACAATGCTACGCCGTATAGCTTCAGCTATGCCGCCTGACACAGCCGCTTCGATAGAAGACGCCACGCATGGTACCAACGCTCGAGAGCAATGCCGAGCAAAAAGGCCATCCCAATCACCATGACCATCAAAAACACCGCAGAACATCGTACGTCCCACACGCCTCACCGCCACCGCATCTTCCATTGACTCCCCTATTAATATGCGCACACCACCCATCTCTCCAACTCCAACAAACGGTGGAAGTTCCTTAAATTCGTTAGTTTCATCAAAATTATATGCGACAAAACTCGCCTTGCATTGAGACATATCAGCGGTACATTTTTGCCGTGTAGCCTCAAGATTTTGCACTACTTTTTCTAACCTCATTTTAGAAAACTCTTTCTTAAATGGTGCAGAGTTCGCAATAAATTCCCTCATAATATCTCTTAACGGATACGAACGGCCCTCAGGTGATTTGATTGCCATTTCCCGAAGAACAAGCTTTCCATCACGAAGTCCAGGCGAAATAAAATATGTTTTACCTCTGTTTTTTACATAAACATAATTCTCATGCTGCCACGCAACTGCATCAGAGTCCAAAACCAAGTCATTATAGTCATATCCGGAAAAGAGGCTGCCGGTTTCCAATGTTAAACTTGGTTCATCCGGAACTCCTCCAGATGCCATACATAATACCTTACAAAACCGAGCTAAATCCGTATCAAAATCATACGACGCGGCTGCTGGCCCACCAGCAGCTCGAGTTGCCGACACCGTCACGCCTTCTGCATCAACATCTCCACTTGTAGCAGCACGCGGCTTGAATTTGAATACGAGCGCCGTTGTGTCGTCATCGTGCTGGACATCCCGCTCCATCGCTTTGGCTCGAGAGAGATCAACCAAGGCCTGCGCGGGATTTTTGCCCTCGCGTTCTGCGTTGCGAAGGGCCTCTAATATGCTGCTTGTAGTAAGCAATCCATCCGCGCTTTCGCTACCCCTCAAAGAGGAGATTTCATCGGGCGCGTAAGAGCGTCCCACATTCACTGAATCAACTGCCCGCTGGTCATCTCTAGCCACCGATGCCGGGCCTGGGAGGGCGCTGCGTGGACCATAAAAACGGTCCCACAATCCATCACATGCGACAATCAAATAGGCCGCATTATCGGGAATGGCCACTCGAGAGTCTTCCAACTTACCAATCGATCCATCACCATCAACCCCCAGAGAGCACTTTGTTGCGCCCAAACAACCCTCCAAATTGGCATGCATAGAAGGGCCATGGATGAGTCTCCCCTCCTCCGTAATAATAATCATGCCAGCGTCGCCGTCATTCTGCACACGACACGACGTGCCATGTTCATTGATAGTTACTGAGCACATCATGCATCCGCCACCTGAGACAGCAATGTTGACGAGTTGGTCGGTAGCGCGCGCCTGATATATCAGATCCTCCTTTCCGGCAAGCCCCCTGTAGGCAGCAGCCGCCTGTTCAAGGGAACCTGTCACGCGTGCTTTCTCCATAAGGTATTTGGCCACATTTGCGCCCCCCGTAGCATAGTTACGCGCCACACCAGATTCAGGAAAAGCTGCCGACATTGGATTTTCGCCACTACCATCAAAAACTCCTGCTGATAAACCTGCGACAAAGGCGGCATCCTGATCCGGCTTTTTTGTGCCAATACCATAATAGCCAGGCAAGTGCCCCACATACCAATCACCAACAGCAGTTTCTACTCGCAGAGCCTGATTGTTCTCAACGCCCGCATGGGTGAGGATTTCAGGCACCGCCGTAAATTGACCTACCACCGTAACATCAGGGCGATAATTAGGAAGAAAATCGCGCAAAACTATCTGCTGAAAGTCATCTTCAAGCGAAGGAGCAAAACCAACATCAAAATTACGATCGCTCCCTATGGCCGTAACCGGCCTAGCAGCCACGCCAGCGGAGGCCGCTGCGACGACTGGAGACTCACGTATGCGCCGGACCTGATCCCGCTCCGCCGACAATCTTCCAAACTCAGTAAGGACGCCAAACATATCATCGTCGCATGCTCGAATCTCCGGGGCTGCTATAACCTCTTCCTGTGAATTCTTTACCAGAATTGAGGCTCCCAGCGCCAAGAGGTCTCGCACCCCCATTACGTTCTTATCGTGCATCGCTTGCACAAGTGGCGTACGGCCTTTATCGTTGAGACTATCAATGCTAGCGCCGTGTCTTATAAAAATCAAAAAATCTTTCTTGAATTTATCGCTTAATTCGCCGAACACGGATTCCTTCGTTGCTTCATCCAAAGAGAGAGTGTCGACTCGCACAACAAAGGTATTAAATTGATCTACCAAATCGTGCACGTTTGTAGGAAGCACCGGAACACTCAGGCCTAGGTCCTCTACATAATTACTAAGATTATCTGCCTTGTCGGAAGCTGCAGAAACTGCATCTGACGCAACTCTCGCGCGACGAGACGCCCAGTTACGGAGATCAACAACAACAACCGTTATATCATCATGATCGCTATCCAACTTCTTTGTCCTCTCAACAAGGGCTTGTGCAGGATTTAGGCCCCCCGCTATCGCCTCAACTATAATTTCATTCAGATTAGCGAGGGTCAGCGGCGGAACACTAGCCCGCCGCCGCCATCTGTCCTCTAGGCCCCTAACGCTTATTTCCATTGTTGCTACGTTATCTATAGCTTTTACCTGATCGGCAAGCGTCATACCATCGCCAATTTCATCACGACGAGGCCCCTTGAATATGTCCCACAGACCGTCGCTCGCGACTATCAAAAACTCTTCATCCCCATGGAGCGAAAAATCAACATCAAGAGCCTTTTGGTAATCAATATCATTGATATTATCCCCCAGCCGCCATTGACCATCATGTTCCTGAAAACCATTTAAATTTTTGTGAAGCGAAGGTCCATAACGCATGATAAGCTCGCCATTACCCGAGTCTCTGACTACTAGAA
>JAUPVI010000019.1:2090-11058 GCA_030917105.1 Candidatus Babelota bacterium | reverse complement strand
ACTATGCAAAAAGTATTCTGGGAAAATCCGTATCAAACCAGCCTTCACACCACTGTTGAATCAGTACAGGGCACCGAAGTGCTCTTTGCTGCCACCATCGCCTACTCTTTTGCCGGTGGCCAAGAGAGCGATGCCGCTACAGTAAATAACAATGCCGTCCTTGGCTCACGCCGGGACGGCACTCTTATCTACTACACGCTGACGGAAGGCCACGGCCTCAAGCCTGGTGACCCGGTTCTCATGAAAATTAACTGGCAACGACGGCATCGCCTCATGCGCCTCCATTTTGCAGCCGAACTTATTCTTGAAATCGTCTCACGCAAGTTTGGCTATGAAAAAGTTGGTGCCCATATCGCTGAAGGCAAGTGCCGCATCGATTTTGTAAGTGACACCAACATTAGCTCTCATTTTGAGGCAATACTTGAAGAGTACAATGGAATCATTAAGAATGACTTCCCCATCGTTACCGGCTATTCAGATATTGACGCACAACGACGATTCTGGAAAATTGAAGGCTTTGCTGAGGTCCCCTGCGGTGGCACCCATGTTCGATCCACCGCTGAAGTTGGCTATGTAACGCTTAAACGAGAGCGGCCGGGCCGCGGTATCGAACGAATCGAAATACGACTCGTTACTCCGTAAACCTATAAACACCACATTTTGCCAGTAAAAACACAAGTCAGTATACCACGTCAACCCGGCTAGAGTATGCTGCGTACAGCCAATTAATGGAAGGGCTACAGCGTGATACACTGTAGCACCAAAGATGCGGGCAGATGCCGTGCTATCGGCACGGCTTTAAAGTCAACGTCTCGAATCGTTTTAACTATAGTCAACGCAGCTAAAAAGGCATTGTACCATGAACTTTCACCACAAAACAGCTGTAGCAGGCTTTGTTATTACCACTATGGCAGCAGCCACCTGCGTCACAAGCACTATCCTTGGTGAGACTCCTCTCGCCCCTCATCCTGCATTTCTCAAGCGACGGACCGTGTATGCCTTTACCAACGAACGGGTAAGCGATGAACAGCTTCGGTGCGTTTTTGAAGCAGCCCGATGGGCACCCTCCGCATGGAACCAGCAGCCTACTCACTATATTTACGCACATCGCGGCACGAAAAGCTGGGACATCCTGCTCCATCTAATCGGCAACGGAAACCGCTGGTGGGCTCAAGATGCTCCAGTCTTAGCAGTCGTCCTTAGAAAAAAAAGAAGCCGCAGCGGCAAGCAGTTCGATAGAACTGAGTTTGAAATCGGATGCTCATGGATGAGCCTGGCCATTCAAGCGACAATGCTCGGCTTAGCCACTCATGTTTCCGGAGAAATAGAATTTGAAGAAGCACGTCAAATCCTCCAAGTTCCAGATAATTTTGACATCGTTCTCATGTTTGGTCTTGGCAAGCAAGCAACAACCGGCATACGGCAGGACACAATAAGCCGCGATAGACGCCGCTCAACACAACGCAAAGAAATCTCCGAGTTTGTCACAGAGGGCCACACTTTCACCTTTTAGTCAGATGAAGGCTCTAAAAATGAAAAAAGCCCCGGAATAACCGAGGCTTTTTTCAGGTCATAAACGTAAAACCACAGCCGGCTTTACGCAGATTTTTTTGATAAAATTATTACTTCACTAATTGCGGCGCTTGTCCAATGTGCGGATGCGTGTCGCCTGTGTACAATTTAAGCTTATCAATAACTTGACGGCCCATTGAAGTGCGCGGCAACATGCCCTTCACTGCCAAACGGATAATGTCAGTTGGATGCGCTGCAAGCTTGTTTTGCAAAGTCACTACCTTCTTCCCACCACGCCAGCCAGAGTAGCTAATGTACTCTTTACCAAGCATTTTGTTGCCGGTTACGATAAATTTATCACAGTTCAAAACAATGACATAATCGCCACTGTCTGTATGAGCAGTGTACTGAGGTTTGTGACGGCCACGAAGCAGCGTCGCAATTTGTGTCGACAAGCGACCAAGAGTTAGTCCTTCAGCGTCAATAACATGCCATTCCGGCGCGCGATCTTCAACCCGAAGGAAGAAGGCCTTATTCATATCGATCATAATACAGCTACCTTTTGATTATTACGGCGGTGCGCACGCTTGAACGGGAACGCGATAAACACTGCTTTAATTGTCTTTAAATTGTTTTAACTAAAAGAAAAGAGGCGGTTATTCTACGGTAAAAAACGGCTGCCGTCTAACAGAGGTGAATCCATTGCTTCTTCCAATTGCTTCGTTAACGTAGCAACCCGCGCCCCAAGCGCCTCGCACCTCAGCACCAAATCCCTTTCTATACGAACAAAATGTTGCTTAGCATAAAAAAGAGCATCAAGCGCCTCATTCCGAGCTCGAATTAACTCCTCATGTTCCTGCTCAAATCTATTCCTTGCAGCATGCTTTTCATCTCTCTCCTGTTTTACCAGGACTCGCGAACGCTCAACATCGAACTCCAAGGCCATTCTTTTTTCTTGAAAACGCAGATCCTTGGCCGCCATATCTTCCATAAGCATTGCCTCGCGTTCACTTGGACAGTCAGCACTATTGACGAGTAATGGACAGAAGCCACCCATAACAATAACTACCAACGCGACAAAGCTAAGCTTCCTCATATGATCCATTATTATTTTTAGACCTTCTTTTTAACCTGTGCCATAAACGCACTGAGCAACGGATGCGGAACCAGCGGCGTCGCCCGATATTCTGGATGGAACTGGACCCCAATCATAAACGGATGATCGGTCATTTCGGCCACTTCAACCAGATTATTCTGTGGACATATTCCAGAAAAGCGTACACCTTTGCCTTCCAGCTGATTTTTATACGTATTATTAAACTCATAACGATGGCGATGACGCTCATCAACCGAATCCGATCCGTAAAACTCGCAAGCCTTGCTTCCCTGTGCAAGAGCGCAGGTATACGTACCCAAACGCATAGTGCCGCCTTTACGCACCACCTTATGCTGCTCATCAATCATAGTAATGACCGGATCTGGGGTCTCAACATCAAACTCAGTA
This sequence comes from Candidatus Babelota bacterium, assembly GCA_030917105.1. Lineage (GTDB taxonomy): Bacteria > Babelota > Babeliae > Babelales > JAUPTZ01 > JAUPTZ01. Next base: position 8,042 of record JAUPVI010000019.1, on the reverse strand, counting down.
CTTGTTGCCTCTTTCAGGCCACACAAATTACGTGCCGCCTCAATAAGCATTACCTGCATACCAAGGCAAATTCCCATGAAGGGAACTTTATGTTCACGTGCCCACTTAGTAGCCGCAATCTTTCCTTCAACGCCCCGTTTATCAAAGCCACCGGGAATAACGATACCATCGAGTGTCTGCAGCAAAACTTCACGCTCGGTCGCTGACATTTCTTCCAGTTCTTGTGAATCAATCGTCACCAATTCAATAGCAAGCCCGTTAGCATGCCCCGCTGATTTAAGCGCCTCCACCAAACTGATATACGGATCATTGCTGCCCACATATTTAGCCACCATTCCTATGCGTACCGGGTGTGTTGCTGCTTCAATGGCATCTAAAACCGATTGCCACTGTTCCAAATGAGCTACTCGTTGTGTCGGCAATCCTGCAACCTCTTGTACCTGATGAAGGACACCTTGCTCATTCAAATCAAAAAAGAGGGTGTAGAGCGGACTGCGGGTACGAACTTGAAATACTGCTTCTTCTGCTACCCCACACATAACCGACACTTTTTTCAATTCACGCTTAGCCATAGCTTTGACTGTGCGCAAAAACAAGAGGTCGGGAGCCAAACCTGCCCGTTTCAACATCATGACGCTATGCTGCGTCGGCTTCGTTTTTGTTTCATTTGCCCACGGCAAGTAAGGAACTAGACTCAGATGAGTGTGCACAACATGCCCTCGTGGAAGTATATGACGGAGCTCTCGCAGCGCTTCTAAAAAGATTTCGCCTTCAATGTCACCAACCGTACCGCCAATTTCAACCATCACCACATCGTACTGACCTTTCTGGGCAAAAGTTAGCAGGCGACGTTTGATTTCATCAGTCACATGAGGAACTACCGTAATACATTTCCCCAAATAAGCCCCATCCCGCTCAGCCGCAATCAAATGACTATAGACTTTCCCGGCGGTTACCGAAGAATCTTTCGTAAAAGCTTCGCCGAGCATCCGTTCATAATGCCCTAAGTCCAGATCAGTTTCAGCACCATCACAAGTCACAAACACTTCACCATGCTCTAGTGGAGACATAGTGCCAGGATCAACGTTCAGGTACGGATCGCACTTGATAACTCCTACGCGATAGCCAGCATCCTTCAGCAGCACACCAATACTGGATAATAACACCCCTTTACCGATTGAGGAGCATACCCCACCGGTCACTATAATAAAGCGAGTCCCTTGTGCCGCAATTTGCTCATACAGCGCCTTCATAGTTATCTGTTCTTCCTTACGTACCATTATCGTCCCCCTTCAATATCATTTAATTCTTTTGGTATAGCCACACTCAAACACTCTGTACCGGCTTCAGTAATCAGGTAATCATCTTCTATTCGAATGCCAATTTTTTCCGCCGCAATATAAACCCCCGGCTCAATGGTGATCACATCACCCGGTGCCAGCGGCACAGAACGATCGCCCACATCATGCACATCAAGCCCCATAAAATGCCCAATACCGTGCGGCATAAAGCCGCCCAAGCCGTATCGATCAAAATAGGCCACTGCAATATGATGTAAGGATTTTTCCGGCTCATTCCTGTTATTTAGATACATCCCCGGCCTTGCAACCGAAGCGACGTGCGCCTGCGTATCCAACACTATTTGATACAACTCTCTTTGGCGCGCCGAACATGTACCACTTACCGGATAAGTACGGGTAATATCAGCCGCATAATTGTCGCAGGTAGCACCAATATCAACAACCACCAGGTCACCATCCGCCAATACCGACTTTTCATCTATATAGTGCAGTACCGTGCCATTTATGCCAGTCGCAACAATACTCTCAAACGCCGGTACACGGCTGCCCAAACGGACAAACTCTGCTTCAAGAGCTCCGCGAATTTCTCCTTCAGAACGCCCCGCCTGCATTAAAGACCAGGCAACAGCCTGTCCAGCCGCTGTACGCTCTATTGCGGTCCGGATGCAAGAAAGTTCGTGAGCGTCCTTGGTTCGACGCATAGCCGCAACCGTCGCACTCATATCAATAAAATTTTGATTAAAAAAAGAAATATGCTGGCTTAAATACCAAAGCAGTTGCTCCGAATACGCCCCAAACCACTGCGGCATCCCTGCCGAGTAGATGTTCCCCGGGCGACTCGTAATATAAGAAACCAAGTCGCTATACACTTTATCGTTGGCAAATCGGCGCAATGAATAACCACCAGCTGCTTTGCCTAGATAACGAATCTCAGTTATCCCGTACACCGCAGGATCGCTTCCCGCAATAATTTCATGAGCTACCCACTTTGCCCGCACCCCTTCATAGGATGGTACAAGGAGCAATTCGTTGCCATTGCCCTCAATGCAAAGAACAGCTCCCGGCTCTTCAAGGCCGGTATAATAGTAAAAAGTACTGTCTTGTCTAAAAAGACCATGCCGAGGCTCAACCTCAGCACATAAAATAATAGTATCGCGCTCAGAAAGAGCCAAAAGTTTATGAAGACGCGCTCGCCGTTCTTTGTAGATATCTAAGTGTTTAGACATGATTCCCTTTTGAAAAAGTGGCTTTCAACAAACGCTTCGTAGAATACCACGCTCGTGAGGAATAAACAAATCAGCGAAAGTACAGCGTGCTTCATGCAAGCAAAAGCTAGCCACAAACTCTATCCCCAATTAACGACTCTCGGACACCATTTCGCCATACGTTAGACGGCAAAGACAATGAAAAAAACGAATAGAGCACACAATCTACATGAATTATCCGCTTCCCTTCACACCAACTCTGCGAATATATTATTCTAAAAGAGCAAGCACCTGCAAATGAGGATGCTAGTACGTTCTACACACGGTGTATAAAAAATTACATCGCTCTCCCAATAGTCACGCTAAATAAAATTGCTCAAAATATGTTTAATTTTCCCGGCGAAAGCGGCAAGTGGGAGCATAGCCCTAACGATAAAGGCATAGACTTTTCCGCTACTATCATCATTGCTGATGACAGCGCAGGCAAAAAGATACCTTCTCTTAATAAGTAAAGATGACAACTCAAAATTCTTTGCCTATTTGGTTCCCGCCTGCTAAGCAGTCGTCATGGGCATAATGCCATCTCTAACGGTAAAAAACACAAATGTACTTGGTCAATCGCATGGTACAACTCGCTTGTTTCTCCGCTATGCAAAAGAAAACCTACAAGAACTATTAAAAACCCATGGAATCTCTGCAACAGCCCCTATCTTTGAACCTTACTTAGCTAACTAAGCGCATGTTATTAAGTTATCGCTAAAATTATAAAGCGCCGTTCTCATATAGAACGGCGCTTTATAATTTATAACAACTGGCGCCCCGCCAAAGCCCGGTGAATAGTAGTCCGGTCAAGATAAGCTAAATGTGATCCAGTTGGCATCCCACTTGCAAGTCGCGAGAAAACAATCCCACTACTCGGCATTTTGGTACGAATATAGCCCATAGTCGCTTCACCCTCTGGCGTCGGGTTAATGGCAAAAATCACTTCTCGCACCGGCTCAATAGCAAGGCGACTCACCAACCCGGCAATACGAAGCTGATCTGGGCCAACCCCTTCCAGCGGACTAAGGACCCCACCAAGAACGTGATAGCGGCCGCGGTACTCCCCCAACCGCTCAATAGCATATAAATCCGGCCATTGTTCAACAACACATAATAACGATTCATCACGTTTCGGATCACTGCACACAGTACAGCGCACCGCGCGTTCTGCCCAATTGCCACATAGTTCGCACGGAGTAACCGCCTGACGTGCTTGGGTAATAGCATCCAGCAGTTTTACGCTACGCTCTTCTGGCGCAGTTAATAAATACAACGCTACGCGGTATACCTGCTTTGAAGCCACATATGGAATATGGCGCAATTGCTGAATAAGTGCCTGTAATGAAGGCAAATCACGCACTGAATCTCTCCTTACGCAAACAGTTTACGGAACTTTTGCTCAAGAATAGTTACCAAAAAGTTAGTCACAATAAAGAGCAATAATCCAGCTGGCATACGAACAAATACTGTTGCAAGCACCGCTGGCAACAAGTAACGCATAATAGTTGCGCGACTATCATCCGACTGCCCTGGCATTACCATTGGTTGGAAGAAAATAGCCCCAACCGCCAACGCAGGCAGAATGTAATACGGGTCTGCGCTTGAAAGATCAGTAATCCAACCAAAAAATGGGGCTTGATACATATCAACCACATTGCCAAGCACACGGTACATAGCAAAGAAAATAAGCATTTGTGGAATCATAAGAAGGCAGCCAAACATAAATGAGGCTGGCGAAATATTATGCTCTTGGTACAGGCGCATCACTTCGGTATTAAATGCCGCGGTGTCATGCGCGTATTTCTTGCGCAAACCGGCCATACGTGGCTGCAATTTTTGTTGCATTTCAGTATACGCAGCACTTTTCCATGACAACGGTAGCAAAAACAACTTAACGAGCGCCGTCAAAGCAATAATGGCAAGGCCGTAATTTTCACAGAACGCATATAACCACATCAACAACATCATGAGAAGCTTAGCAATCCAAGAAAGCCACCCGAAAGCCAACAAATCAGACAATCGGCCATCCACTGCATTCAGGGCATTCAGCGATTTAGGACCAACAAAAAAGGAAAGCGTATACACAGTCGTACCAGTAACGACCGGTCCTTCTACAATGGCGCTAACCCACGAAGACTCCGCTCCAGTAAAATAGCCACGTTGCGCAAAGCCATTCTTGTCGGCAACCAAAGCATGAGCAAAATAGCTATTTTCAACCCCAATAATTTGCGGAGTTACCCACGCATCACCAGCTCGTTGCGAATCGGTCACTTGATTTACGGTATTTTTTGCCACATCAAGCACTACACCACTCACTGCATCTCTACTTAATGCTGGCAAATGTGGCGCCCCAATAAACACACGAGGGCGAATAGGTTCTGGATGAGAAGACTTTGCCACAAGCTCAAGAAGCAAGTCGACGAGATACTTATCATTATGAAAAACAAAGGTTTTACGTACTAACCAGTCAGCTGTTCGCGCAGAGAAAGAAATAGCTTGATCGCCGTTTTCTAGCGCTTTTTGATCTTCATACCGGTAATAAAGAGGCGTCTCATCACCCAAAGCCACCACAAATGAAGCTTGATCAGGCACAATGGCCGGATGAATTGCTTGCAACGGCTTACCTACTTTGTCGTTGTAGCCAGGATAGGAAAGTGCTTCAAGAGTTCCACCCATTGTATTAAAGGTAGCATGATAGCGTGGTGTAACAACCTCAATCAATTCAGCTTTCTCCGAGGCAACTGCCTGCGCAAAGGAAACTGTCTTGACGGCCGGCAATGCAAGATCGTGCGCCGATGGTATGGTGTATGCAGAACCAGCTTCACGAACTTGCTCTACCGTACCAATAGAGCCACTAAACCAGTCGCGAAACAAAATTTGTACGCCGAATATAGTAACAAATGACAGAAATGCTGCCACCAACGTTTTTTTATCAAACATGAACTACCTTTTTATAATTAGATGTAAAACACTTGTAGAGAAAAGTGAGGCGTATTTTACCACAAAGGCCATCATGGTGCTAGAACAGATCGCCCCAATCAACAGCCGCGCGCGAATTATTTTGCTTTTTTTCTTCGATATGTTAAAAGATTGGTCGCAACATGATGGTGATAACAAGAGGAGTTTCTAGCTATGACTCAGAAATACCGCCCTATGGGTAAACGTCAATTTCGCATTGGAGAACTTGCGACCGCCCTTGGCGTAGAACGCTATGTCGTCCGATTTTGGGAAAAAGAATTCAGTCTCGCTGCATTCCGCTCAGAAGGCGGGCAACGCTTTTACACGAATGACGACCTTGTCACATTTACCTACATAAAAGATTTACTCTACAACAAGGGCTACACCCTTGCTGGCGCTCGCCTTCAATTACAACAGCTCAAGCAGCCTACACCAGGCCTTCTTGA
>JAUPVI010000019.1:0-2080 GCA_030917105.1 Candidatus Babelota bacterium | reverse complement strand
CAAGGAGCAGTGGCACACCGCAACATCATTCCCGCACGCAAAAAAACACTCAAAAGAAAAAACCCTATTCAACGCAAGCAATGCAGCTCATGCAAAGATAATGAGCGCATACAAAAAGATCTTGAGACGCTCTCAGTTAAACTTCACGGACTAAAAAGGCAACTTAGTTCCGAGTCGTCTAACTCTTAAGCAGTTCCGAGGAACATAGTGACAAACCGCCTTATGACGAGTCACACCTTAGGCCCCCGAAGAGGCATTAAAAAATGGGTTGCTGCCTGTCACGCTCTGCTCGCCGTTGCAGTGACGTGCGGCCAATTTCGTGTCCTCAGACATTCCCCATTCTACCGATAAATTAGGAGCACTTGCCCTAATTTGCTGCGAACGCTGAAGATAGAAAACTATCGCCGGTGGAACATTCGGCAGTACTCGTTGTGTGCCAACGCCGTACAGTCGATATTGCTCAGCCAGATGGTTCTGTATTTTCTTGAAGTCACGCCGCTTGTGCTTTGAAAGGAAGAGTTTTTTGATACGCGGCAGCCACAAGTAAGAAAAGTAAGAAATGACTCCCTCGCTCTTAGTCAAAAGCAGCACATGCGCCCAAATTTGCTCTACGAACGAAGAAGCTAACGCGTTGAATGGAATTCCCATAACCACAGCATCATATGGCTCTCCGGGCCGCCAATCAGTAATCGAAAGCTGATGCAGGGTCACTTGCGGGTGGTTTTTGTATTTTTCCCGCAATATCTGCGCAAGATGAGGATCAAGTTCAACCAAGTCTAAAGAGTCGTTTGGGCCAAGTTTTGCTACAAGGCACTCCGTTACCGCACCGCTTCCCGGTCCAACTTCCAAAAACCGCTTACCGACACCGCCTATTCCCGGCACCACTTTGGCAACCAGCGCCTCGCCCAGCAATCGCGAGCTGGGAGCAACCGCTCCCACTAAATTGGGATCATCAATGAATCGACCAAGAAAAATCACTGTTTCTACAAAAGAGCTACCGCCCACAACGCAGACGGCAACATACAAACCAGCAAAAAGAGCCGCGGCAAGGCACCCTATCGCCAAAATCTTCTTTATTATTCTCATCGACTCTCTCTTCAAATTCTTAAAATGCAACGCTCGCCGTCACACGAAGTGACCCACGCGGCGTAACCTGCCCATCTCGAAACTCATTTTGACTACTAAGACCTACAGTGCACTGACCAACTGTTGCCGCTAAATAACTTGTCATCACATGCTGCACCGATGACATTGCCGGCGAGAATGGCCCGGCCGCAGACTGCTGCGTATTATAAAACGCATCGCGATGACGGTTAATACCAGTAACAGATCGCACCGGAAAAGAATACGTCATCACATCTATTGGCATTTCGCTCGAACCGGACTGCCATAAACATTGATAGGCCGAACCAAATCGAATAAACGAAAGCGCTCCCTGGAACCCGAGCATTCCCACCAAGGCCGATCCTGGTGCCACCGTCAATTGATACTCCAGATTTTCCCCAGGAAAAGTGTGTGATGCCTGCCCACCGACAAACAATCGCGCGGCAAGCGATTTATAGCGTAGCGGGGCCGTGTAACCATAGAGGTCAGCAGACAGTCTTACATGTGATGTTGGGATTTCGCGCGAACCGTTCAATGCAAGCCCAACGGGCTCAATACTCACATTCATATCGACACCACCCAGCGCACCACCGAAGGTAGCGCCAAGCGCGTAAGAAGGAGAAAGAATAATCGCAGTTACTGGCTGCTTAATCATAAGAAGCGCTCGAGACCTTGCCGCATCGTTATCGTTTGGCAACGGCGCTTGAGCCTCAAAATGCTTATGCATCCCAAAGCCGCCGCCCAAACCACGTACCCCTATCCAAATCGGGCTTTGATTAAAATAACCTTCAATATCAATAGCGGAAAAAAAACCATGCGGCACGCACCGATTACACGACGGCGAGCCCACAATAAGCGCAAATCCTTTGGCAAAGACACTGGCATCGTAAAGACCAGTAGCGAGAAAATGCCGGACAAGACCGGTGTAGGAAGAAAGGGAAATGGTAACAACGCTATCCACTTTTTTGTCGGTTAA
>JAUPVI010000018.1 GCA_030917105.1 Candidatus Babelota bacterium | reverse complement strand
GCCATGCGCGAACGATGCCGCCAACCGAGGTAAGGTAGGATTTGACGGCAGCTATTATGCTCGTACGTTTTTCTTCACTGAGCGCTTTCCACTTATCTTGATCTACATAGAAGTGCGGGGGAAACGGTTTGCGGAAAAGGTTTTTTACATTGTATGCGCCGTAAATGATGCGGTTGAGCTCTTTTAATATCACATTGGCATCAATGCGTTGCGACTTTGGGTTTCCTTCTTCGCTTAACACTTCAGGAATTTGGCTGATGCCATGATCAGCGGTGAGCGACCAGAGGCAGTTGTCGATACCGAAGTCTTTTTCTACTTCGCGCATGAAGTTTTCGAGCTGGTGGTCAATGGCATAGAGGATATCGATAGTTTCTTTGCTATACGGGCCAAAGTAATGACCGGAATAGTCATAATTACTTAAGCTGAGGAAAAGGAGGATCGGCTTTTTTGGGCAGTATTTACGATACAGCTTTAGAGCGAGGAGGCCCAAGTGGAAGATCTCTCTGCTTGCGGACGGGGTTTGCTCGAAAGGGTGGTAGTACTGCATTTTTTCATTGCCCTTAACAAATGGCTGCGGTGTAGTGATTAAGCTTGCTGGATAGCCGGTATGTGCATAAATGTTTGGGTTTACGTACTGATATTTTTCGCTGTAATCGGGGAATTGTGTTTCCCAGTGTGATTGTTCCTGTGTGTGCAGTGTCCTTTCTAGGTGCTTATTCATGGCTTCTACCCAGGGTGGGAGTTGCGAGCAAAAAGCGGCACTGCTCGTAAAACAGCCTCCTTTTGTATCAAACCAAATCGGCAAGCCATGTGGCCCTGCAAGGGGGATGGCTGCGCGGCTTTTGAGTGAAATTGCAATTACGGAATGTGGCTTTTTTGCGTGTATACAGGAGGAAGCTAGCGTTGGGGCAAGGAGGGCGCGTGCCGATTTTCCAACCTTGTCTGTTTTGGCAAATACTTTGCAGTTATCGCCATCCAGGTCGTCACAAGCATTAACACCTCTACCTTCTTCATCGTACCATTCATTTGCGATGAGGCCGTGTCTATGAGGGTAGGCGCCAGTTGAAATTATAGCATGCCCGGTCGCGGTTTCTGGTTGGCTGTGTGGGTGATAGGCATGGGATAGATAGGTTCCCTCGCGGAGCATGGTGCGTAATCCACCCCTGAATAGCGGGCGGTGCCGCTCAAAAACGTGTTCTGAAAGCTGATCAATTACGATAACGATAGTAACTTTTTGTGCCTCCTTAGTTGCTTTGCTTGCCAGGGGAGAAAGGTAGCAAATGCCGAGAAGCGCTAGCGCGCGAATCATATGGCGAATCATGTTTGGGCCCTCGAGGGTGTTTATAGGTACGAGACCTTACACCAGTCACTCGAGCTAAACCTAGGGTTCAGAGAAAAAAGGGCTCTTCCCGAAGGAAAAGCCCTTTTTTATAAAACTATTAGAGTCCAAAATTAGTTTTTTCTGTATGTACTTTTTGACGCTTATCATCGGTGCGTGTTTTTTCTTTTTTGATTTGGGTTATTACTTTATCAACCACCGAATCAATTGCCATATACATGTCTGCATTTGTTTCATGTGCTGAAGCGCTTACACTTCCTGATTTTACTCGCAGCTCAACTTCGTGATGGTGTGCGTGTGTAGCTTGAGCGTTGAGAAAGAGTTCCGCGGTAATAGGGTGTAAATTTTCAGCCCGCTTGAGAAGAGAAGAAACTTTGGTAAGTTTCTCGCGTGCGTGTTTATCAAGTCCGTCCGAGTGAGGCATTTGGTGGAAATTGATCTTAATATTCATACAACCCTTTCTGTGTGGTTAGTGATAGTAAGGAGCCGTAGCATAGCCGACCTTACCATTGAGCGCAACAGCAGCCTCCTTCGTGCGTACTGCCTGCGATTTTGGGTGAAAAGGCCTTAATAGTTGAGATAGTGCCCCTTCTTTCAGTAAACTAGTACCATCTTTAGGGGAGGGTCCGTATGAAAAATGCAAGAAAATATCTCGTTTTGCTTATGTCGCTGGTGGTTAGTAATCTTGTCGGCGGCGGCGCTGGAGTGTACCAGCAAGCGCCTGAGAGCAGCGTCACAGAAGATTTTATGCCCCCTGATGCCGAAGCGCGCGTGCTTTTTTTACAAGAGCAGCTTCGCAGACAGCGAGCCCTTGCTTCATTGCGAGAGCGTATGCTAGCGGCACTGCCATTTTATAATTCTGACAATCCACGGGTGCAAGAACTGGTCGCGCTTGAAGGCGCCGAGTGGGCCTTGCGCGAAAAAGTGTTGAAACAACAGCGCAAAAATAGGTTGCAGCTTTTTATTAATCGCCATGAACAGTTGTTGCGCATGATGGCAATAGCCTCCATTGTTGGAATAGCTGGCGGCCTAACCATTAAGAAGGTTTGGGACAAAAACGATAAAAATAGTAAGGCATATCAAGATACGTCGGTAACTCAGGCTCCCAAAAAAAAGGCTTGGGAGCGGCTTACTACTGAATTACCGGTGAATGCTCAGGTATCAATCTCGGCTTAACGCTTTGTAATCACGAAATGGATTGGGCAGCCAAGGAGGTCGTACTTGCGGCGAAGAAAGTTCTCAAGGCATTGTAATTGGCTTTGACCAAACCATTTTGGTTCGTTAACGCAGATATCAAATGACATGCCTTTTTCTTTGCGCTTTTGGATGCTAAATACTTGGAGCTTGATTCCTTTGTGAAAGAGTGGCTTGTTGCGGAAGTATTCGTGTATTTCTACGGTTAGCTCAGCGCTGTTGATTGGTTGGACCATGCGTGTGCGAATCTTTTCAATTTCGCGCAGCACCACGCCCACATTCTTGCCAGTAAGGCAGGAAATGTGGATTTTGGGGATGTTTTTGAGGAAGTAGTCGTACTCGCTTGTTTCATAGTTGAGCAAGTTTAATTTTTCATCAGTCATCAAATCTGATTTATTGTAGATCATGATTAGTGCTTTATGCTCCTCGAACGCATAGAACATTAATTTAAGTTCTTGATCTGACAAGCGGCCTTCGTTGCCGTCAACCAGCAAAAGGATTATATCAGCAGTGCGTACCGCAGAAAGTGAGCTTTTGACCATCAGCGTTTCAAGATCATCCGTTACTTTGCGTTTACGACGAATTCCAGCGGTGTCGGTTACGAGCAAGTCTTGTCCGTAAAAACTGAGGCGTTCAGAAATTGCTTCACGTGTTGTACCAGCAATATCACTAACGATGCTGCGTTTTGATTCGAGCAGTGCGTTCATTAATGAGGACTTGCCCACGTTTGGTTTGCCAAGCAGTGCAATTCTACATGCAGGCGCTTCAGGCAGCTTAGCAGTTGTTTCTGGAAGGTTTTTGGCGATCGCAGTAAGGAGGTCTTGAACGCCAGTGCCGTGTACTGCAGAAACAGGAAAGTATTCGCCAAAACCAAGAGCATAAAAATCTGCCTCGTTGTTTTTGAACGCCTGGATGTTGTCAGCCTTGTTGAGAACTAACAAAACTTTCTTTTTTAACTTATGCAATTGCTTAGCCACGGTTTTATCTTCAAGTGTTATGCCATTTTTGCCGTCACAGACAAAAAGGATAAGATCGGCGTCTTGGCACTCTTGGGTGCTGACCGCGATGATGTCGTTGTACAATGGGTCTTCATTGTCTGTCGGGGCAAAGCCTCCAGTATCAATTAGTTCAAAGTTTTTACCGTGAACTGAGAGCGCCTCAGAGATGTAGTCCCGCGTGACACCGGATTGGTCGGCAACCATGCTTTCGGTGCGCTTAGCAAGACGGTTGAAAAGGGTTGATTTACCAACGTTTGTGCGGCCGATCAAGGCAACACGTGGAAATAATGACTTACTCATAAGTAATAGCTCTCTTAATTCGATTCAGGAGTGGGAACAATTTCTAATTTGCCCGGAAATATAGTACAAACAAGCTCAGTATACGGCCATTGTTCTTTATTGTCATCTTTCAAAAGGAGCGGGGTGCCTTTTACTAATAATTCCTTAGGGCCTTGTGGTTTATTTGTTTTTTGCCAGGGCGGTTTGCCGGAGCCGTCATTCCCGCTAAAACGTTGCGGTTGAGGCGCTGTGCGCGCTGCTGTTTTTGCCTCGCTCGTTAATGCGGCAGCTGCAGCGTGATTGAGTGAAGGTACGACTTGTGGTCGCGACCCTTGCTCAGGCGCGGGGCGCGGCTCAGGACGCTGTTGGGGTTGGGGAGCTACGGTCTGTGGTTGCCTGGGTGTGGGAGTGCCGGCAGCGCCAGAAATAAGCTTGATGTGGCTACATCCCCCGAACTGCGCTTGCAGCAACGGACGCCAATATTGAATCGTTTCATTAATTTTTTCAATAAAAAATGGGCTTGTATGCGGTACCGACAAAGTTACTACTCCAGTAGCGGCATCTGCACTAACGACTGTTGCCTGGTTGAATATTGAAGCAAGGATTGGGTCGCCGATTGCTGAAATTCCTTTGCATACAGCTGGCCAGCCCGCGGCAGATGGCTGTGGTGTTGGCTGATGGACTGGGGCGGTTGGTTGATGGACTGGGGCGGTTGGTTGAGGCGCCGCTGGTTTTGCTACCGGTGCCTCAGTTGTTTTTGGCGCCGGAGCGAGCGTTGGTGTGGTTGGTTTTGCTGCCGGAGCTGTGATCGGCTTGGTGGTCTCAGTGAGGCGTGCTGGGACTTCTGGAAGGCCGGCGCAGATATCGAGGAATAGTTTTTCTAAAAAGACCTGTTTATATGGCGTCGCAAGGAACAATTCCTCTTGGTTCCATAAATGGCTTAAGATGCGATGCAGATACTCACGGTGAGCTGTTGCTATGATGCGGGTTGCTAAGTCGCTTGGCAGGACAATGTTGTCTTGTGCTGGGGTAACGTTGTAGGCATACCAGATTAGCGTCCGCACGACTTGGAGGAATAAATGCCACATGCGGGCGGCATTTAAATTTGTTTTACTGATATCATTGAGCTCAGTCAGTAATTCAGCAGTCTTTTTTTCTACCATCAGCCCAAACAATTCAGCCATACGACCGGCACTTATAACGCCAAGGACGGTGCGTACGGTTTCTGCCGTTACGGTACTGTGTGCAAAGCGTACTTGTTCAAGTAAGTTGAGGGCGTCGCGAGCAGAGCCATCAGTTTCATGGATAATGAGTGATAGCGCTTCCGGCTGATAAGAAATTTTTTCTGTCGCACAAATGGCTTGCAAGTGCTCAGTGAGGGTGGTGTTTTGAATAGCAGAAAAGTGGAGTTGGAATGAGCGGGAGCGCACTGTATCGGGGATCTTCAGAATTTCCGTGGTTGCCAGCATGAAAAGTGTGTGGGCTGGTGGTTCCTCCAATACCTTGAGGAATGCATTAAAAGCCGCTTTGCTGAGCATGTGTGCTTCGTCGATAAGGTAAATTTTTCGGCGTCCCATGAGTGGCATAAAGGTGCATGACTCAAGCAGGCTTCGGATGTCATCAACGCCCGTGTGAGAGGCAGCGTCAATTTCGATAAAGTCTGGATGGCTTGCCTCTTGCATGCGCTTGCAAGGATTGCAGGCCAGGCAGGGAAGGGAGTTGCTTGCCGGTGCTTGCTGGAACGCGAGAAGCATTTCGCAGTTGGCGGCCGTGGCTAAAATACGAGCAGTTGAAGTTTTGCCGCAGCCTTTTTGGCCGGCAAAGAGATAGAGTGGGAAGAAGTGGTTTTTGTAGAGACTGTTGCGGAGCATACTGATGGAAACGTCTTGCCCGACAACTTCATCAAAGTTGCGGGGACGCCATTTGCGGGCAAGATTTAACTGATGAGACATCGTTACTTTCGCGGTTAGTTGAATGTGTGGGGCAGTATACGATTTATGGGCGGACATTAGAAGGGGTGGCTAGGCCACTTTGGTTTTCTGATACGCTAAGAACTCGCCACAGAGCGCAAGCCCTGGCGCTTCAGCTTCTATGTTCACATTTTTCTCTTTATACCATGCAAATCTTGCTTCGTACCACGATTTCAAGTGATCATAGCTGAGGCTGTAGCGCTTGGCTACCTGGGCGGCTCTATCAAAATTGTCATGACTGTATGAGAGCCCATCGCCGGTGAGGACGCCAAGTAAAAGAGCAACCGTTTCTGCCGGGTTACGAACATCTAATCCTTCGCTGATTAGCTTGTCAGCTGTGGCGAAATCCCCTCTGAGGATAGCTGTATGGCATTGTATAAAGGGATCTTTTAAGATTTCTTCATTCATTGGTAGTAATCTCATTATTGGTACGGTTATTTACTTTTGCATAGAGCTCATCGAATGCCTGTTTGGCTCGTGGGATTCCCCCTTTGTTGGCTTCCGCATACCATTGGAGGGCGATTGTGCTGTTTGCGGGTACCCCCTCACCATTTTCATATTTAATACCAAGGTAGAATTGTGCGGTAGCATGGCCTTGTTCTGCTGCTGCGAGAAGCCATACCGCAGCCATTCGTGGGTCTTTTTGCATACCGGCACCGCGGTCATACCGGCGGGCGAGTTGGTATTGTGCGTCTGGATCTCCTGACGCTGCATTCTTTCTGAGTGTATTTATTGGCGTTCGATCTTCTTCTGTTCTGGCTGGGGTTCGAGGTTCTGTTACGCGCGCTTTAGCGGAAGCAGCGGAGAGCAAGAAGAATACTGAAAATAAGAGAAATAGCATGGATGGGACCTTTCTTAAAAAAGTGACATGCCCAAGAGTCTACGGGATCTCAGGCGATTCTGCAAGATTGGTGTCATGTGAGGTTGATTCAGTGATTATAGGGTTGTTTTCAGGGTGCTCAGGTGCGTTTGGATCCTGTGCCTTTCTCTTGTTGGCTGCAGCATAAATCTCATCAAGATCATGTAGCGCCTCGGCGTTGTCTTTCTCTGCGGCGAAGGTATACCATTCAAAGCTTTTTTCTAGATCTTGAGGGATTTCTGTGTTATCGCGATAGAGCCGTGCAAGGCAGTAGGCAGCATAACCTGCAACGTCTCTATCTTGTTCACTAGCATGGTGTGTAACATAGGTGAAAAGGTCGATTGCTTCGGGTATGTTTTTTTCGATGCCGCGGCCAACCATGGAGAGAAATCCAAGATGATAGGTGCCATACAGCGAGCCTTTTTGCGTAGCAAGGGCGCACCACTTCGCCCCTTCGGCGTCACTTTGCGTCACATGTTCTCCATTTAAGTACAAGGTGCCAAGAATGTACGCAGCGCGACCGCTAGCGTCGTTGCTTTCTGGTTCATTATTGTTTGCTATTGTTTCTAGCCAATAGATGCCTTTTTGAGGGTCAAGTGGTATACCGCGCTCGCCAAAGAGGTAATCTGAGCCGAGTTCGAACTGCGCTGGCGCATAGCCTTGTTCGGCAGCGGCCTCAAGCCACTTAATGGCGAGTTGAAGGTCTTGGGGGATAATCTTGCCGTCCAAGTAAAGTAGTCCAAGATTATATTGTGCTTCTGCATGACCGTTGTTCGCGGCGGCAAAAAACCATTTGAAACCCTCGGCTTCATCTTTTTGTGTACCAAGACCTTGGTAATAGAGAGTGCCAACAATGAACTGAGCGTCTAGATGTCCTTGCCTTGCAGCAGCCTGGAGCCATGGCAAGGCGCGTTCATATTTGTGGCCGAATGTTATGTAGGCCTTGCCAATGCGATATTGGGAAGCAGCGTCAAATCTTTCGGGGTCTGCGGCGTTTGCCGGCTCTGCTGAGAGGGGTGCGCAGGCAGATACAAGGAAGAAAGGGAGGATGTAATGTATATATTTCATGAGTGTTTTTCCGATACAGTTTTGAGATGCCGGTTGGAAAACCGGACATTGTTACTCTACCGATTTTTGGACCGATTGGCAAAAGGGCGCGCGCGAGCAAGAGAAAAGGGCGATACAAGATCAAACTGCTTCTATTGCTCCCTTCTGGGTCTGGTAGAGTAAGCGGTTTGGGTCTTTATCGCCCTACGTCTATAGTGTATGAGTGTATGTTAGCAGTTCAAGTTGCTTGCTTATTTAGTACGTGGTCGCGTCTCGGTTTTAGCAACCTCTATTCTTTTGTTCTCACTGTGACTATTTTTTTCTTCTTTTTTTCGTTCTTCCAGCGCCTTTTTCTCTTCTGCCAGTTTTTCTTCTGCCAGGACTTTCGTCCGTTCTTTTTGCTGGTGCTCCAGCATTTTTTCCCGTCTCTCTTGTGTCGTATTCAGTTTTTTATCCTGTGCTTCTTCTCTTTCTTCTGCAGAGTTTAGCTTTGTGTGCAAAGAGAGCTTAGGAAGAAGTAGTGCGGTAGCAAGCGTTAGAAGTATGTGGTGGGTTTTTAGCATAAAGACTCCTAGTAATAGAGGTTTTTTAACTTCTTAAGTCTAATGCCCGCGGAATTTTTTTTGCAAGAATGTGAGGTATTTTTACGGCAAGAGAAAAGGGCGATACAAGATCAAACTGCTCCTGTTGCTCCCTTCCGGGCCTGGCAGAGTAAGCGGTTTGGGTCTTTATCGCCCTATTTTTTGTAATTATTCATTGTGGCGCCGAAAAGGCGAAAGCTGGTGGAGAGAGAGGGATTCGAACCCTCGATACCCTTTTCAGGATATACACGATTTCCAATCATGCGCCTTCAGCCTCTCAGCCATCTCTCCAAGGTGCGCTAAAAAATTACTTAGCTTTTTTAGCCGGCGCTTTAGCAGCAGCAGGCTTCTTCGCAGCAGGTTTAGCTTCTTCTTTTTTAGCTACAGGCTTTGCTTTTTTAGGAGCTTCTACTGTAGGAGCAGCTTCACTATTTGCTTCACCCTTTGGTGCCTCAGCTTTTACTTCAACAGCCTTAGGTTTAGCTTCTGCTTTTGCTGTGTGCTTTGGCAATGCATCAACTTTAGCTGCAATTTCTTCTTTAGTTTTTTTCGCTGCTTCGCGAGCTTCTGCAGCACGTTTGTCATCGGCAGCTTTCTTTTCATCAGCAGCTTTTTTGCGTGCGGCACGTTCAGCGGCGGCTTTTGCAGCTGCTTCAGCGGCAGCGGCGTCAGCAATAGCCTTACCCTTTTGCGCACTTGCTGCTAATTGGCTGAAGATAACTTCGATAGATTTTGCAGAGTCATCGTTTCCAGGGATCAAATATGATACGCCTGATGGGTCGGTGTTGGTGTCAACCAAACAGACAACTGGAATGCCGACATTGTTTGCTTCGCGAATAACGGCGCGTTCTTTCTTTGCGTCAACAACGACAATGGCTGCTGGTAATGTGTTCATGCTCGAAATACCACCAATGTTCTTTTCAAGGCGTTCAATTTCCTTGAGCATGACACTGTGTTCCTTCTTGGTTTGACGGCCAGTTGATTTAGTAGCTGCGTCACGGAGATGCAGAAGGCGGGTAATAGCTTTGCGAACTTGATCAAAGTTGCTCAATGTACCGCCGATCCAGCGGTGATATACAAACGGCATACCAAGTTGTTCAGCCATTGCGCGGATAATTGGTTGTGCAGTCTTTTTGGTACCAACCCACAAAATTTGTTTGCCTTCAGCGGCAGCAGCTTCAAGGAATTTTTCAGCGCGATCGAGTAAGAATGCGGTTTTTGCTACGTTGATCAAGTGAACTTTATTGCGAGTTCCCCAGATGTACGGCTTCATTTTTGGATGCCACTTAGAGGAATGGTGGCCAAAATGGACGCCTGCTTCAACCAGTTTCTTTAAATCGATCATAGACATGTAAAACTACCTTTTTGTATTGGTTATTAAAGGGTTATATATCGTGCGTTTTCTCTGGGCCTTACGGCCACCCCGGCAAACCAGTGCGTGAAAACACTCGCAACGATCATTACTACACTGTGCAGCAATGAGCCGGTAAGTATAACGGAATAGCCAGAAATCTCAAGGTCCCTGTAAATAACCTGCTTTGGCGCGGTGTTGTTGGATCGCGCAGGGGCTGTCCGGACGCGAAACCCTCGCGATGTCCTAGTTTTTTCCCATTTTCTTAAACTAAGTATAATTTTCCTTGCGTCTTATGGTATTCTAGTATTGAGGTTAAGAATTAAGAAAAAAGTTGAATAACATGGGGCGGTGTGAATTTTGTTAAGAAGATAATGCTTTTAAGTCTGGTGAGTTTTGTTGCGGTGGCGCAGCCAGTTATGGCAAAAAAAGATGCTAAAAGTCTTGGTGCGCCGCTTCTATTATTGGCGGCAACCGGCGGGCTTGGGTATGTGGCTAAAAAAGCGTATAGCCGGATGAAACAAGCGAGTACAGTGGTTGAACGTGAGCAGGCTCATCGGCGCCTTATTATGGCTATTTTAGGCGCGTTAATTGCCGGTGCGGGTACGGCGTATGCTGGGCATGGGTATTTGACTGACTCTGCGGAAGAGCAAGAAGGAGCGCCGCAGGTAGCGGCAGTGGTATCAGCTAGAAAATTAGAAGGCGCAGCGGCTGGTTCGAGCGCGTCGGCATCGGCGGCAGAGGTATCTGGTGAGGGCGAAGAGGGTCGAATGCCGGAAGAAGGTGCCTCGGCAAGGCAACCAGAATTAACGCCAGTAGTAGTGGTAGAGAAACCGATTGGGAACGCGGCGGCATCCAGACGACGTACAGAGAGGTTTGTGGCATCATTAGCACCGGTGGCTGAGGGACGATCGTCAACGATTGCAGCTGCACAAGATCTTGCCTGTCTTCGTAATAATATCCTCAATATTCAACATGTGGGAGATGATGATTTTCATTTGACTCGTGAGGCGGCAACACGCATTAAAGCTGTTCTCGATCGTGATCGTGTAAGTGGCACTGAGTTTTGTGCAAGTTTTATGCCCAATGGCCAGCGGAAAGGGGCATTGTATATTTTGTATGGCAACCGCCCAGACAGTCTAGTTCAGTATCTTTACATTTTTGATATAAACGGGAATCAGAAAGATTCTAACTCTTACCAAGGCGATTTTCTTGAGTCTTCCGTTATTACAGCTCGCTACAAGAAGGTATTTCAAGGAGCGGATGAAATAAACCGCCGGCTGGATCAGGCTATTGATGGGAGTGCCGATGTTGAAATTCCGGTATCTACATTGAATGGTGAATTCCAAGTAAATCTTCCGAGCGGAATGAGCTGTTGGCAGATTTCGCTTCGCAACGGCAAGGTCTCCGAAGATCTTCGCAATCGCTTGATGAGATTTAATCTTGCAGGTCGTG
>JAUPVI010000128.1 GCA_030917105.1 Candidatus Babelota bacterium | reverse complement strand
GCACTATCTGTTCATCAACACCATTTTGATAGATTGAGTTGATCAAGTTTTGAAACTCGGCCAATATAGGCGCCACATTTCCTGGTACCGCGATAGCAATAAGGCGAATCCGACCGGGTAACAAAGGGGTCCCCGTTGCAATATCACCAACGCCTGCATAAAAAAGACCTGTTCGTTCGCGGATATTCCACACCGTCGCTTTCAGATGACCCGCCAAGACCTCAAGGGCTGGGATATCATCTGAATCAACACAGGTCGTTCGCATCCCGAAAACATAACATTGCTCGTTAGCCACTTCTACGTGGCCGCTCACTACTGTATCAAGAACTGGAACAACAATAGGATTGATTGTTATCGCAGACTTATCTGTAAGAGAGCCAAAATATGTTTCTGCCAGCGCCTGTGCTTTTGTTATATCAAAATTACCGGTCATCACTCCCACAACCTTTGATGGATCACGCAGCAAAGAAATCATCGCGCGAATATCGTCCATTGTTGTTGCAGTTATGTTTTGAAGCATCTCTTGCTCACCAAATCTCCACGCACAATTTTTATACAGTGTTTGTGTCAGATACTGATTCAGTTGATAACCAAGGTCATTCTTTGACTGCATTATTACCTCAATAGCCTCAGCCTTTTTACGCGCCAAGATCTCTTCCGGCAATTGTGGCTTATCAAGAGCAAGACGCAACAACTGCAAACCTTCTTCAAAATGATACCCCAATGAGACAAGTTCCAATCCAGCAACAGACAACGGCCTTTGTGAGCTGTAAGACTGTATGCCAGTGATTTTTATACCAAGTGAGTCGCATAAATCATCAAATTCCTTTTTAGAGTGCATATCGGTACCATGAAGCAATAACGTATCCCAATTACTTTTAGCGAAAGCTTTTCGGTTAGCATCTACTGATAAAGCAACTGCTTCGTCATTATTAATCAACAATGAAAACGCACATCGCGGAGAAACTGGTTCTTGTCTAAAATACACTATCATACCGTTAGAAAGAATAAGCGGCACAAACTCGAGCGCTGGGCGGTCAGCCAGAGGTTCAGCCTCTGGAAGCGCTACTCCAGTAATGACTGGTGCAACGTCAGTGCGCGTACGGGTTGCAAGCAATGCCTGGTCATAGGCAACAACTGCTTTCTGTAACTCCTGCCATGCAGCTCGCTCCGAGTCTGGAATTGGCAACTTAATCTCTTTACCCATCAAAATCGGACGCAAATAGGTATAGGCCGCATTCTTGATAGCGTCTGGAGAGACCTGCTGCAAGAGCTCATCCTGCATGCAATATTGTGTAAAAATATCGGTGTGTATGCATGCAGAGAAAGCCAGTCGACGGATTAATACCGTTGGATTCTCTGCTGCGGCAGTCAAATCGTCTAAGCTATATTGATATATAGCCGCCATTTCATCATCACGCAAACCATTCGCCGTAATGTCGGCAATTTCAGCCGCAATAATTGCATCATAATCAAAATCATATGCACTCACTTTTGGCTTCAATCGGATCATAAACTGACCCGCATGATCAAATGGATAGTTTTTACATTCCACCGCAAGGCAATGGCCTTGCTTATCAACAAGATTTTGATTGAGACGACGTTCTAGTGCAAAAGCTATGTATTCCAAAGCTGCCGCATCAACCGTGTTTTGTGGTGCGCCCAGCCAGACATAGCTATAGATACGATCGAGTTGAGAATGATATACCGTTTTTGTCACCGTTGAAAATCCCGCATAAAAAGGCAGCGACGTAACAGCAGGTTTTTCCACAACAGTGTTTAAGCGATTAAAACCAGCAAACGCAGTAGCCGCATAACTAAAAACAGAAGTCGGGTCCACATTGCCACACACCATAAAGGTTATGCGATCAGGTGTATAGTATTTCTCATAAAACCGGTGGACTTGTTCCGGGGTATAGGTGAAAATTTCCTCTTTATACCCAATTCCGCTATGGCTGTATGGATGGTTAAACGGCAAGAAATCCATAAAATCTAGAGAGGTTTGGTCATAGGCAGAGAGCTTCACTTCTTGTGAAACCGCTCCAAGCTCAGATGTAAGCGAAGCAGGAGTTAGCGCTAAATTTTGTAGACAGTCAACATAGACATCGCCAAAAACTCGCCAGTTTTCAGTGTCACTAATCGTATAATAGTAAGTATGGTCATACCAAGTATGTGCATTCGCATCACGACCAAAAACTATGCCATGGCGCTTAAACAATGAATCTTGAAACCCCTCAGGACGGCTTGGTGTTCCCTTAAACCACATGTGCTCAAGAATATGTGCAATACCCCACTCATCAGCTTGTTCATGACGACAACCAACGCCAACCAAGGCACCAACCGCCACCTTATTAGTATTTGGTGTGCAGTAGCAAATAACCGTCATACCGTTTGGCAGCGTCTGGATATACACCCGATTTCGTATTGATTGAAGAATCGCTTGCCTCGCTGCGCGATCAGCATCGGTAACTGCAATAACTGCGGTACCGATGCTGGCAAAAAACAATCCAAGCCCTAATAACTTCTTTATCATATACATCATCCTTACTTATTGATGAGAGCGCCCAATCGTGATACACGACCATGTGGCAGGATCAAAATACTTGCGAGCAACACTGTCTACCTGATCGAGCGTAAC
>JAUPVI010000127.1 GCA_030917105.1 Candidatus Babelota bacterium | reverse complement strand
AAAAAGGTAAAAGCCCCATGCAACCCACCGGTCAAGGCTCACTGCGGTATTGGCAATACCAATAGTGGGATGACTCAGTAGAACCACAAAAAGAAGCCCTAGTGCTACATAAAAACTGAGGACTACATAGAAAAGATTACGCTTAGAGAACAGGTCCACCACTTTGGAATACAGCACAACAACGAGCAGCATAAGAACTGCACTTAAGCCTTTGATAACTGGAAGGTAGGCAGAGCCAACCATATTAATAAAAAGTGATTCTTTGAGCGGCTTGAGTGGTGAAAACGAGCCAAACAAGCAAAATCCACCGGCAGCCAAATAGAGGAACTTTCTTAGTTCCGCGCCGGAAGACAAACCCCATAATTTGTTAGCAATACCAGAAAGAAAACTCATAGATTTCCGCTCTACCCTAAAATAGTAAAAACCCCGGAACTGCACGATGCTTTTCCAGGGAAGTAGGCCATTCTAACAGTAGCAGGCCTTTTTAGCAAAAAATATCTTTGGATATGATGACCCCCAAAATCTAGACCAGTGATTCAAGTCCAATCTAGCTTGGTATACTAATAACCAAATCCTAGAAAGGAACCTCTATGAAAACACAAGGTAAGCTGAGAAAACATCACTCACCTGAATTCAAATTTAAAGTGGCACTAGAAGCACTTATGGGCCAAAAAACTATTGCCCGTGGTAAAAAAGCACACGCTCCAGAGCCAACCGAAGATATAGCGTATTTACAAAAAACAATTGGCAAGCTATATGATCACATCATTATCAATGGCGTTAAAGTCCCTTAAGGAAATACCTCATGTCAAACCGCCTCAAAGAACTCCAAGCCCGCCTCGCTGCTGCGGCTACCGTACCGAATATACAACGCGCCGTCTATTTTAAAACAGGCCCGGGTAGCTACGCGGAGCATGACCAATTCCTCGGCATCAAAAACCCAGTCCTTCATGAGCTTGCAAAAGAATTTTGCAACTTATCACTGGCAGAGCTTGAACAACTCATACAATCCCCCTTCAATGAAGGACGCCTCTTAGCCTTATTCATTGCCACTGCCCAATACAAAAAAGCAAAGGCCGCCGGGCGCGAAGAAATATACCAGTGGTATATTCGTAATCTTTCGCAGGTAAACAATTGGAATTTGGTTGATGCGTCAGCCCATCTCATTATGGGACCACATGTCGCTGTTCACGGAACCGCTGTGCTCTTTGCTTTGGTAAAATCAGAAAGCCTCTGGGACCGCCGCATTGCGATGGTAGCCACCTGGCACTTTATCCGACTTAAAGACACACAACTTACCTTTACCATCGCAGAACTGCTGATCGATGACCACCATGACCTGATACATAAGGCGGTTGGTTGGATGCTGCGGGAAGCAGGAAAGTGGAATGAGGCCGGATTATTAGCGTTCTTGGACACCCACGCTGCTGTTATGCCGCGCACCATGTTGCGGTATGCACTAGAAAAACTTGCGCCAGACGTACGAGCACGCTATATGGCGGCTAAGGCTTCAAAAAAAGCCTAATTCAAGAATAAGATCACCTGATTATCAAACACATGCACTAACCCACCGTCTTCTGAGACTTCAAGTGTCTCTTCGTGTCCCTTGACTGTATAGGTAAGCGTGCTCTCGGGAGCAAGAATGTTAACCAACGGGCGATGGTCGGGGCCAACCACAAAACTGCCACCGGGACACTCAAGCGAAATCCAACCAATATCTTTTTTTTCTTCTGAGAACGGTCGTAAAATAACCAGTGTTAATGCCATATCGGCTCCCTACCGCTGCTGCAGTTGCTTCATTTTTTGGATAGCATCTTCAAGTGTGCCAACCATATAGAAGGCTTGGTTTGGCATCTTGTCGCAATGGCCAAAAATAATCTTTTCAAAGTCTGCTACTGTTTTATCACGAGGCACAAAAACGCCCGGAATACCAGTGTATTGTGCACCTACAAAGAGCGGCTGCGTCAAAAAATTTTGAATCTTCTTAGCTCGACTTACAATTAACTTGTCAGCATCGGAGAGTTCATCAACACCCAAGATAGCAATAATATCTTGAAGTTCACGGTACTTTTGCAGCGTTTTTTGAACGGCATGTGCCACTTGATAGTGTTGTTCCCCCACAATTTCAGGAGAAAGGCCTTTAGAAACCGAAGCCAACGGATCAACCGCTGGGAACAATCCTTGTTGCGCAATTTTACGAGAAAGCACGGTGCTTGCGTCCAAGTGATGAAACGTCGTCGCTGGTGCCGGGTCAGTATAGTCGTCTGCCGGTACATACACTGCTTGAATAGAGGTAATAGAACCATCTTTCGTACTAGTAATACGCTCTTGGAGCATACCCATTTCCGAAGCAAGAGTCGGCTGATAGCCTACCGCCGATGGCATGCGGCCAAGCAATGCAGAAACTTCAGTCCCAGCCTGCACATAGCGGAAAATGTTATCTATAAAGAGAAGCGTATCTTTCTTTTCAGTATCACGAAAATATTCAGCCATCGTCAGACCAGCCAAGCCCACGCGTAACCGCGCACCAGGCATGTCACCCATTTGACCGAATACCAATGCGGTTTTTTCTAACACGCCGGTTTCTTTCATCGCAAGCCAGAGATCATTCCCTTCACGAGTCCGCTCACCGATACCCACGAACACAGAACTTCCACCATGCTC
>JAUPVI010000126.1 GCA_030917105.1 Candidatus Babelota bacterium | reverse complement strand
CAATCCACCAACCGCAAGTACTCGCCCACGCAACGTTACTTCACCAGTCATTGCGATGCCAGCTTTAACTGGTCTGCCAGTAAAGGCTGACGCTAACGCGGTGGCGATAGTAATACCTGCCGACGGACCATCTTTTGGGATCGATCCTTCAGGGAAGTGAATATGCACATCGTTTTCCATAAAGACACGAGCCGGTATTTTGAGCTCTTTTGCACGCGAACGCACATAACTCATTGCTGCTTGGGCCGATTCTTGCATAACTTCGCCAAGTTGACCGGTCAAAGTTAAGCCACCCTTCCCCTTGAGCACCGTAATTTCAAGATCAAGGACATCACCCCCAACTTCAGTCCATGCAAGGCCAGTCACCAAGCCCACTGAGTCCTCATGCTTTTTCTCTTCGATACGGAATTTTGCCGGGCCGAACCAGGTTTCAATCATTGCTGGTGTCAGCGTAACGGAGACAATTTCTTTGGAAGAAAGAAGCTCTTGGATGCCCTTGCGAAGCACTTTTGCAAGCACTCGATCCAATTGACGCACTCCAGCCTCACGAGTATACCCCTCAATAAGAGCAGATAGTAATGCATCCGAGACATGAACTTGCTCTGAATTCAACGCATGTTCCTTCAACAGCTTTGGCATCAAAAAGTCCCGCGCAATCCCTAACTTTTCTGGCAATGTATAACCAGAAAGCTGAATAACTTCCATACGATCGAGCAATGGATACGGAATAGCATCAACCACGTTTGCCGTTGTAATGAACATGACATCAGACAAGTCATAGTCAACTTCCATGAAGTGATCCACAAATGCCTTGTTTTGCTCTGGATCCAGCACCTCCAGCAACGCCGAAGATGGGTCTCCGCGAAAATCCATCGACATTTTATCGATTTCGTCCAAAACAATAACGGGATTGGTAACTTTTGCTTTGCGCATAGCTTGAATAATTTTACCCGGCAACGCACCAATGTAGGTACGGCGATGTCCACGGATTTCCGCCTCATCACGCATACCGCCAAGGGAAATGCGCACCATAACACGCCCCAATGCTTTGGCTACTGCCGCAGCAAGGGAGGTTTTACCAACACCTGGAGGACCTGCAAGGCACACAATAGGAGACTTAGTAAGCTTATCTTTGGCAAACTTTTTAGCAGCTAAAAACTCAATAATACGTTCTTTTACTTTGTGCATCCGTGCATGCGACGCATCCAGAAGTTGACGAGCTTGATCAAGGGTTACTGTATCTTTGCTCTTGCTCTTCCATGGCAAGCTAATGAGCCATTCAAGATAATTACGGCTTACGGAAGCTTCAGGAGACATTGGCTGCATTTGCTCCAACCGACGACATTCAATTTCAACCTTTTCCGCAGCATCGGCCGGCATTTTTGCCTTTTTTGCCTGCTCACGAAGCTTGTTGATCTCTTGCTGCTGATCGTCACGACCAAGCTCACGCTGAATCGCCCGAATTTGTTCGTTAAGATAGTAATCTTTTTGATGTTTCTCTACTTGATCTTGTACTCGTTGGCGAATATTACGCTCGGCCTTCAATATTTCCACTTCGTCTTGCAACAAGCGGCTTAATTTCAAAGCACGCTTTGCAATCGGCACCGTTTCAAGAATTTTCTGACGATCTTTAACTACTAAACTGGTCATTTGAACGGCAATGCTGTCGATCAAATAATCAACGTCATCTTCCATGCCAGCAAGTGCGGTAAGCACTTCACTTGAAGCTTTTTCATTAAGCTGAGTGTATTCTTTAAAGAATTGAAGAAGGCTGCGACCCATCGCTTTTTCTTCAACCTTGTTCTTAAGTGGTTTTGGCGTAACATCCTGTGCATTAACGCACATGTACTCTTCAGTCCCAACAAAATCAATAACTTCAGAACGGCTTACCCCTTCAATAAGAATACGCAGGGTGCTGTTTTGCATTCTGCCGACTTGGAGGATAATCGCCCGGGTCCCGAAATGATAGATATCATCCGGCCGCGGCAGCTCAATATCGGCAGATTTCTGAGCAACCACAAATACTTCACGATTGCCACGGAGGGCCGCTTCAACCGCTTTAATAGAAACATCCCGACCTACAACGACTGGGATTACACTCTTTGGCAACGCAACCACGTTCTTAAGCGGTAAAACCGGCAAGAAATGAATGTCACCTTTTTTCAAAGCATCTGTCATAATATGCGCACTTTTTTTAGAAGTTAAAGTAAAGTACTACTGCAAAACAGCCCTAATCTACTGGAAAAGCACTATCCATGCAAGGGCCGAGAGACATTGCGGGGCGGTTTTGAGCCATTTGACTATTTCTTGCGCCCATCTATACTCTTGCGTACGTATCACACCGTCTCAAAAACCTCTCAACATCGCTGGTAAGGAAAAAATATGGGTATAAGCTCATTGTGGAGCGTTAAATCGGAATTTCGTCTTAAAGTTGGTCTTCTCGCGCTCACATTTGCCTTCCTTACTGCCACTCAAGCAATTTGGCGGTCGCTCAAAGTCTCAGTTTTCGCTAAAATTGTAGGAGCGGCCTACGTGCCAGACGCAAAAATATACTCTCTCCTTTTAATGATCCCAATCATTCTCTGCTACTCAAAGCTCGTTGACGTACTGCGGCGACACCAGCTGATGTATGTCTTTACCATCATGCACAGTGTCGGTGGCTTCATATTTGCCTACCTCCTCCTTCATCCCACTCTTGGTATTGCCAACACCATCAC
>JAUPVI010000125.1 GCA_030917105.1 Candidatus Babelota bacterium | reverse complement strand
GATAACACCCCGCCCGTGACGTTTCCTGGAGCATTACCCTTTGTAGAGGGCTTTGTGGCACATTTGTTGTAAGACATCATATCTCAAAACAAGAGAATGTCTAGGCCTTATTCCTTTACCAAAACCCTCCCCCGCAACGCCGCCAATGCCGGATCGATTTCAATCTGGTTAATAACATCGCTCGGATCAAGCGGGCACCCCTGAGTACTGGCCGCCACCGGGTTGATGAATAACTCACGGGTGCTATCAAGCTGAATAATTGGCATTGTCGCTGGTTTTTTGCGGCCAAATAAAATGCGCAACCCTTGTGTTACCGCCGCACTACTGGTGAACTTGGGATTAATGGCATACGTAATTGCTGCCCCAACCGAAACTCCTTCGTACGTACTCACAAAAAAAGTGACCCCCTCTTCATCACACAGGCGGGCAAATCCTGCACACAACTGGCCGACCGCCGGCTCGCCTTCTAACCCAAAAATCATATCATGCCCTGATAAACGTGCTTTAACGCGAACGAGTGCGTCGCTCAAGCCATTCAGCGGGAGCACATCTACAAGCACTCCCCGCGGCTCAAGGTACTGCCTAATTGTGGTAATGAGAGCCTCTGCGTAGCCACCCACATTGAACCCCATTTCGTACGGGATAAGAATCTTTTGTACGTTCGGCTTTACCGCCAGTATCAAGCGAGCAGACGTTTCCGCATTAATGTGATCAGCCATTACGCCGGTAATATTTCCACCCGGCCGCTCAAGCGAATCAATAAATTCAAGCGCCAGCTCATTGGGTACCCCGACATACACAGACGGAATTGCAGAGCAGCGACGCCGCATAACTTCCACCAGCGCACGAGTACATACAATTCCTACTGATAAAATGACATCCGGCTTTGCCGTCAACAGCGCTTCGCACATCAAGCCGGTCTGTACTTTGTCGGCACCAACAACCCAGTACGGCACCACACGAACCTGACGGCCACGCGCACTTTTCTCGAAGGTTCGGACGATGCCGTTGTATACCGCTTCGGTCAACGGAGAACCGCTCGCCACCAACACGGCAGCGGTGCGCAGTCGTCGGCCCCCCTCCAGGTGACGGCCAAAAAAGAATGCCGCGGCCACAAGGCCCACAACAAACAATCCGATAAAAAGGTAACTTTTCTGCATGGGTATACATCTTTCAAAACTCTATCAGGTGCCACCCCGCAGATGCGTAGTAAGTGGCGGAGTAGCACCCTTTGTTAGAGAACAACCACGAGGTTGTTACTTGTTGAGCGATGCTCTTTTACACTGCACCACTGAAATTGATTCCTGAATGTCTGTGGACACGGGAAAACAATTCAATGAGAGAATACTCCCCACAAACACATTTATAAAAAATATAGCCGCAACAAATAACCACCTCGAACAAGATTTTGAGATGATACGCCGCATGAAACAATCCTCCAATATTTATATAGTTAATAACCACTTCCATCTCATACCAAATTACACAGCAAGATTAAATTTCAAGCACTTCAGGTGGCATCGGCCAAAGACGCACCACATCAACCCCTTCTTGCCGCAATCTCATTACCAGATCACTCACATCGCCCATCTGCTGGAGCACCGCCTCATTGACAATAAAAAACCGGTTGCTCGGCAATACAATAACTGGTTGGTTTGCTAAAGGAACACGGCAATCAAGTGTATTATAGATCATTCCCACAACAGATTCGGCAATGTCCCGATGACTTCTACCATAAGAAGCTGCTGCTCCCAAAAAAAGACCATCTACGCTATTAGCAGCAATTACTGGTTTTTTCTCCAGCCAAGAGGCCTTTACTATTGCAGAAATTATTATGGTCGCACACCCACTCTCTACAAATGCAACTCCATCAATTGCATGTACATTCTCCTTCAAAACAAACAAAGCTTCTTCCAAAGAATTAATAGGCGCCAAAATAGGAACCAACCCCACTAATTGCAACGCCCCTGACAGTTCACGAGCCCGCTTTTCTAGTAATCCCAAAGCACTATCAGGACCATAAGGAACCAAGATACTTGCCCCAGGCGAATACAGTAGAGCAATATTTCGTGCATAAGCGAGAGCGGGCTCCGGTTCAAATATAATTCCGGAAGTATACCCCTCGGGATGTTCTAAAGATTTTACAAAACCAAGGGCCACTGGATCTGTCACGGCAGCAAAAACAGTTGGAACCACCACCCCAAGTTCTTTGTAGATACCAATCGTCAGCGTAGTAAAATAATCACCTATTGAAACCAGAAGGTCGTACTTATTGTTCATAATATTTAACATGTTTAGCCGAAAATCACGCTCATCAAACCGTGAAGATATAAGAGCAGGAGAATACAAGCCTCCATGCAGCGATGGCACCTTCAATCGCTCAAAAATATCCAGCGCAACACCATTATGAGATTCGTTTTCCTCACAAAATAATATACCTACACGAAACGACTTTGAACAACGTCGCTCTGCATTCAACTTCTCTATCATTCGCACCCCTATCTCCAAACACTACTGCTATCATAACCCAAAAATCTCTTCGGGCTTATTTATCCACCAATTTACAATTTCGACATCATCATGAGCCGCCAACACTGTAATTGCCTCTTGTGACACCCCAAATTGCAAGAGCATGGACTCATTAACCATAAAATGCCGGTCATAATTGACTACTTTCAACGGAATTTTATCAAATGGAACCGCCTGTTCAAAATGCAAGCCTAGCACATCGCAGACGGCCTC
>JAUPVI010000124.1 GCA_030917105.1 Candidatus Babelota bacterium | reverse complement strand
GCTTTGCGGTTAAATCCAAAGGATGATGATCGAAGGGATATTCGGCCTTTTCCAAAAACAAGACGCGTGAACAGCAATACTTCAGAACGTGATTGCCAATCAGCTTGCTAAAGAAGTGTCGTTCGACCAAGCCACTAAAAAGTGGTCATCCCCCTACAATGATTCCTTAAGAAACTTCACCACATCAGCCCACGACCGTTCGTGCGCGCTTAGACTGGCCTCACGCGTCCCACCCAATTGGCACCAGAACTGCCCTACAGGATGATACAGCGCTCCCTGGCGAGAACTCCATATGCCATGACCAGCACCTTCATAATTCTTGTGCTGCATATAGAATGAGAAGGCATGCGCACGCAGCCGCCTCATAATAGAATTACAAAAAAACTCCGCCGGCCAAATTGCATCTTTATCTCCCGACAATAGCAGAATCGGACATTGAATGTTTTCAACAGGAATTTCAGCCGCTGCTGCGCGAGGAGAGTGACAACGGGCCTCAAATAAATCAGTCAAGTGGGAAGGATCATGCTCATCGTTTGCATGGGTAGGAATTCTCCCTGTGTGCATAGCCCAAACAAGATCATTTAGTTCGGTAATGCTGTCATTCTCGCCGGAAAGAGCTCCCACAGCCGGCAGCACTGGTTGGTTGTGCAGCGTCCATGCAAGCCGATTTGGGTAAGGAAACCCACCCCATGCAATACCACTTGGTGCACATGCCACAATAGCCTGCACTAATGAAGGAAATTTCGCGCCCAGAAGCAGCGACAATTCCCCTCCACGCGATTGCCCTACCAGACCAATACGCGCAGGGTCAACTTCAGGGCAAGAGCGCAACCACAAAAGAGCAGACTCAAAGTACTCAAGAGGTATGTTTTCCAACCGTTCAGGAAGTTCCTCGTAGGAAAAATACGCAAGTGCAAAAACGACAAATCCATTTTCGACTAAATGGGCTATAAAAGATTCAGGAATAGCGTTTGCCCCGGGCATGCCTCCATCAGATCCGGACACTACCAAAATCCCCGGCCGACGTCCCGACCCTGCAAGAGTATAAAGATTTCCCACCAGGCCATTGGATCGTATAGATTTTTTTTTGCATATTATTTTCCCGTAACTCTTATCTCAAAAATAGAAGCGCTATCTTTTACAATAAAAAAGGACTTGCATGATGCCCTCGATGGCGACATCCTACAAGTCCTTTTTTTCCAACCTACATAACACGTCTCGTCAATCTTGCATCCCTATATGCTGCATCACGTTTAATCAATAACGCGGTGCTTGTGTATTATATAAAATAACAACAATGACGCTTAACTAAACTCGCTAAAACGCGGATAATTACCCGTTATACACGAAAGTCAAGACGGTTTTTCGCATCACTCGGAGCTAGCTCACGTTAAGCAGCTTTACATCGAATACGAGTGTTGCATTGGCAGGAATGAGGTTACCAACACTTTGCGGCCCATAGCCCAAGTGTGGCGGAATAACAAAGCGGCGCTCTTCGCCAACTTTCATGTCTAAAACACCTTCGTCCCAACCTGCAATAACCATGCCAACACCGACACGGAATGCAAACGGCTGATTACGATCAACAGAACTATCAAATTTTTTGCTTAAAATTGGCTGCCCATTTCCATCGGCAAGCCATCCGGTATAGTGCACTTGCGCAACGCTACCACGTTTTGGCGAAGCCGCATTTTCGTCTGGCTTTGTTAAAACGGTATACGACAATCCACTCGCTGTTTTTACAACTGAACTCATATTTTCTCCTTTTTCCGTCGCGGTAGACGCTAGGCGGTCATTCTTTTTTTTAAATAAAGTCGGCCAATTACAGCCAACCGCATACAGTAACCCTACGACAATCACACCCATTGTTACGCTTTTTTTCATAACACATTCCTTGTTGTTCGCTGCGCATTTAGGCTTTTATAGCCATCTACGTACGACACTTTGTTGGTGACATTTCTGATGCACTATAATGTACTAAAAACCTTATTATAAGGCTGCTACTTCAATACTATTTGCTTATTCAGCAAGCATTTCTGCTCCTTCAACCGGCACGCTGCTCTTGAGCTCAGCACCTGCAGAAAGAACCTCTTCATTTTTTTTATGGTGATCTTTTACGCCGTGATCATGCGAGCATGCACAACATGAAGTAGAAGTGCCATCAGTATTCTTTTTACATTCAAACAAGCCACAGCATCCTGCCATAAGACCCGCAAACACGGCTAATAATGCTAATTTTTTCATACTTTTTCCTACAATTTACGAGGCAAGCCCCGATTTTCAACTTCTAAGCGCACTCTTAATATTTCGCGTACACGCTACTTTTTAACGTGCAGCGCACAAGAAGATGGCTTTAGTTTCATCTTATCCTGCAAAACACTGAGACATTTCATTTTTCCTTTTCATTCGTCATTACTCAGAAAATTATACGTCGTTGTCTCGGACGGCTCTCAACTAATTTCTTTGGTCGAAACACTCCCTCACCCTTAGGGAGATATAATTTTAAAAAATATTAAAGCAATCTTATTGTATCGCGATGTGCATTATTCGCGTTACCCACAAAATACATCACTACAATATTTTACTGCTAAAAACGCAAAATCGTTCTTCGCTGCGCCGAGCTTCGCACGCAAAAATCAAAGCGCACAAAACCTCACGCAAATTTTCACGCCTAAAAACAGAAAAGACCCTGAGTATAACCTCAGGGTCTTTTCAAATTTAATCCTTGGCAGTATTTATTTTCCCGATCCGTCGCCAGATAAGTATCTTCAA
>JAUPVI010000123.1 GCA_030917105.1 Candidatus Babelota bacterium | reverse complement strand
CGCAAGACCCATCAAAGCTTATAAGGAACTTGATCGCAGCAACATCCAGAATAGTTGCGAGAATTGTGCTAACACCAAATCTTAAAGAAGTAAGTCCGGCTTTTATATTCAAAGCGCTACTAATGAGCTTTGGTGATTGTAACATGCCTACGGTGTCATAGGAGTTAAGGATTTGGTCTTGTCGCATGCTGTCGGTGGCAAGCATAAGGCTAATAAGGCTTTCCTCTTCCTGTGCTACTGCTTTGATGATGGTACAGAAATCTTCGAATATATTGTCATCTTCGACAAGTAAGCGAATAAATTTTTGTCGTGCTTTGATGATATCAGTGTTTGTTTCTGGGTCTAAAAGCATACGAGTATAGATAAGTTCACCAATTGTTGTTTCGGTGCGTTTTGTAGCGCCCACAACAGTTTTGCGCTCAATGTGGGTGCTATTGGTAAACAATTCCAAATTTTCCCACACAGTGCGATTGGTAACGGTAGTGCGCGCAATTGGGTCAGCATTTGTGTTAAAAATTTTGAGTTTGCTTAGTGAGTTGAATATGAGGTCGGCCCGATCAAGTTTTGGTAGTGAGTACGGGTTTTTGGCAAAGGCGGCTTTAAAGAATGCCCAAAGTTGATGAAAGCCTTCCGGGGCTTCAGCCGGCTTTATTTTTTCCAGCTCTTTTTTTGTCAGCATGCTGGTATAGAGCTTTTCGATATCCTGGTAACGATTATCGATTACGATTGCCGGTTTTTTTGGCTTTTTGGCCGTGGCCGGCTTCTTGGAGGCTGTAGGTTTGTTGATGGTTGCTTTTCGCGTTGTTTTCTTTGGTGTTGCTGGTAATAGAAGGCCAGGTATCAAAAGACAGAGCGCGCTCAGCAGAGCGCGACGACAGGTATGATTAAACATTCAGATTCCCCATAAAGTGTGTCTATAATTGACTTTTAGTGTAGGGCAATTTGCTTCAATTGGCAAATCGGGACTACTTGCGACGGGTTTTGGTGATCGATCGGCGACGGGCTCCATACCATGCGCGCATGAGCATTTCATAGGGGCCGTAGTCAAGGGCAATATGGCTTATGGCCCCTACTACAAAGTAGATATAGAGATCTAGGGCATACGTGGTGTACTCCGGACAATAGACGTATACGAGGAGCGGGCCAGCGAGGGGCCCCCCTAGAATGAACCAAAAGTTATGGGTAATGCCGCGATGGGGTAAAAGAGGGGAAATGATGGCTAATGCACTCAGTAAAATGCTAAAAACGATATGCTTGGCCAAGAGGGCAGCCACGAGCAGCGGAATAACCAAGGCATACAATATCTGTTGCCCTTTACTCTTGATATCAATATCAGGGAAAAGTCCCCCGAGCAGCCCTGCAACAAGGCGCGCAAGGTTTGTAAGACAGAACCAGGCCAAAAAAGGGGTCTTGGTATGAGTTGCAGCAATAAGAAGGGCTGCGCTACCAACAGCAGCGCTGGCATGAGTTTTGTATCCTGGCATGGTGGGTGCAGCGTGGATGATGCTAAAACAGAGAAGATTGTTTGGGCGGCGGGGAGTCTTTTGCAGTGCGAGACTGTGGCCAGAAGCTGCGAGGTATGGCCCCGCGCCAAAGCTTTTCGAACTCTTCTGATGGTTTTATTTTCTCGTCAAGACCAGCATTTGCCAATGCATCTGCTTCAGTGTTGTATTCGCGACGAATGTGGGTAATAACACACGGTACAAAAGCTTTGAGTTTATTAGCTAACTGATTCCAGTGGATAAGCAACGGGTCTTTGACCCTATATTCTCGGTTCATCTGTTTAACCACAAGCAACGAGTCGGCATGGATATGGACCGGTCCTTTCCAGCCTTTTTGCAAAATAGTCTGCAGTGCTAGGACAAGAGCGGCGTATTCGGCCACATTATTAGTGTAACGGTAGAATGAGTAGCTAACAGCAAAAAATGGCTCTTCTTTGTTGTCGGTGTAGGCAAAGGCCCCCAGGCCGGCCGGGCCGGGATTTCCGCGGCTTGCGCCATCAATAAAAACGTTCAAAGTTTGTTGCGTAGGCATGATTATTTTCCAGAAAGAGTGGCGGTGGTAGCGTCAGGGACATAGAGGAAGCGGTAGCAGCTGCGGCAGCGGATAACAGCCCGAGTACTGAGGCCTGTTATTTCTTGTCCGAGAAGATTGGTGAAGCAGGCGCTACAAGTGTTATCAACAATGGGAACGGCTGGGTTTGCCACTCGTTCTTTCATTTGCAGATACTCTTTGCGCAATTCTGCAGGGACCTGCGGCAGGAGCGCACCCCATTCTTGTTCAAGTGCTGCAATGTTTGCTTGGCATTCTTGGCATTTGATCTCGTTGCAGCGCCGAAGGCTTTCAATCGCTTCGCTTGAAAGAGAAACTTCACTTTTGATCTTTTCAAGCGTCGCTTTTACGACTTCTTGTTGGTCAAGTACGGTCATGGTGATTGTTTCGACAGCGTCGATTTCTGCCGTTATTTTTTCTATTTCATGCTCGGTAGCGGTTCGCTCTTTAGCGCTTACCATGCTTGCTAGCTGGTTCCTTTTGCGCTGAAGCTGGGTGCGCAGCTCTCGGACAGAGAGTTCGCCATGATCGATCTTCTTTTGAAGATCACGAATAGTGTGTTCTGCTTCTGCTAGTGTAGCAACTTTTTTTTGATGCGCAGTATTAGAGTTGTTGAAGTGTTCTTGTTCTTTTTTTGCGGTTTTACGCAGTTGATTGATCTCGTGATCAATGACAACCATTTTTTTTAATTCATTCCAAACAAAGGCGGCTGTCATACACTACTCCTTTAATGA
>JAUPVI010000122.1 GCA_030917105.1 Candidatus Babelota bacterium | reverse complement strand
GTTGCTTGAGGGCCTTTACTGCCACGATACCAATCTAAAACGAGGTTCAAAAGAAATGTTCCACACACGCTACTACCAAAAACAAGCACGAGGCGATTAAAAAGCATTGGGTCAGTTAGCGAAAGATTATTATATTGCTCACCACGTTGACGCAATTGAGATCCATAGACCGCAGCTAAAAGATAGGATACCACTGCCATTTTCTTGGCACGAGTGCGAGACTCCGTTTTAGCGAATCGCTCAAAAAGAAGCGAAAGCGCAACGGTTGTGCCAACTGAAGCAGCTATCGGAATTCCACTTTTTCCGACACGCTTTTTTGTGTATGAAAATGAACTTCCCAGGCTAAATCCAGGAGCAAAGGTGCTTACGCTGGTCAGCGCTGCCCGTTCTTCGCGCGCAGTGCGTGCAAAACTCTCAAAGGGATTTGCATACAGGACAAGGGGAAGAATGGAAAAAGAAAGAGTAAGGATGTTAGAACGTTTTATTTTTTTCATGGGATTCTCGGGTAAAGAATGTTTTCGATTACGCCGTCGCAAAAACGAAGGCTGGTGGAGGCGATGGGAGTTGAACCCATGTCCGTATCACAAGTAACTACAAGCAAACTCCATGCTGGACTGCGATTTTTACCACATCTTCAAAGCATCGCAGACAGTGCCACGAAGACGGGTTAGTTTTGTATATCGCGTCAGTACACAACTAAAAAACCTTGTGACACGATTCTATCATGGGTAATACGAGTAAGAGAGCCAGATAGACGGGGCTCTATTTACAAGATGAATAGCATCAACTAGTTGAGGACTACGCAGCAACAGCAGCAAAGCTGCCAGCAGCGTTAAAGCCAGCAAACACGTGACCAAGGGTCACAGGCTTGTAAGCAGCCATCAAGTTATAAGATGTATTCACAGAACCGTTAGATTCTGCATTTATTGATTTGCACCTTTTTTTTACGAGTTCCGGAGCCAAACTCGGCATGCGTTCATAGCCGTATGTAACACGTCGAAACCAAAAACGCCCCCACAAAAACATCAAAGAACATAATTTTTTAGAGAATCGAGTATACTATACCCTGATTTTCATAGCAAACAACAGCATATAGGTAAAACACGTGGCCCATCGTTCTCAGTATAAAAACAAGTTTCGTCCTCAAGCACAAGCAGTCCAAGCACTCCCGCGTCAAAAGCGACACCTGGGCCAAAACTTTTTGATCTCACAAGAGCCCATTAACACTATGCTTTCTGCCATTACCATTACCCCTGATACAACGGTAGTAGAAATTGGTTGTGGCGACGGCATTTTAACCCGCGCCATTCTGGACAGCAAGTGTAAGGCGCTCCATGTCATTGAAATTGACCCGGACTGGGCCGACCGCTTAGCAGACAACATTCATGACCCCCGCCTCACCATCCACAACGTCGATGCCCTGCAATTTGACTTTGCCAGCCTCAAAAAAGAGGGCGAACGATTAGTTCTGCTGGCAAATCTGCCATACGTCATCACCTTTCCCCTTTTTGAACAATTTTCCCACAACCACACCCTTTTTGATGACGCCATGGTCATGATTCAAGAAGAAGCAGCCGAACGGGTTACTCACTCAAGCGGACGCCGTTATGGAGCCGTTTCTATGTACCTTCAATATTATTTCAACTTCACGGCATATGAACGAGTCCCGCCGCACTTCTTTGTGCCAGCTCCTAAGGTGATGAGTAGGCTCGTACGATTTCAACCACGAACGGCTTTAATGCCGATCACTGACCCGACAGCCTTCTGGCTTTTTGTTCGTGCCTGTTTTGTCAGCCCACGGCAAACTCTCGGGAATAACTTGCGTCGTACTAAGTATAAATGGCAGCAATTGCCGGAACAGTTATTACGCTTGCGTGCTCAGCAGCTTGACCTCAATAATTTATATAAGCTATGGGAGCAAGTCGGGCAATAGGCTGCTGCGCCCGTCCAGAGTTGCCCCTCCCCCTCAAACATACGTTTTTTGCTACGTAAAAAGCCGAACTCGCTCCTTGGGGCAACCCCGGCCCAGGCTCTCGCAGGTACAAAGGCTAGATATTTTTCTAAGTCAGGTTTGCAGAGGGAAAATGGCCCCTTCGAGGCGACTACGGTTTTTTGTCGAGCAGCCCCAAACGGGCTGTCTAAGCGAGACAAAAGAGTCGGAAGCCGAACGGGGGGCCTTTTGAACGTCGCAAAATAATCATCAAATCAAAAAAGACTTCTTCTCGTACTCTGCTTCGCTCTCAGATCTAAATAACGCTAGCCTTGATCAGCGCATCAAGCACGAACTGACTCCACGTCTCCATCTGTGCCCGCACCATCAAACAGGCCTCACGGTCCATCAGCATGCCCGATTTAAGCTCCGATCGAACTTCAATGCGGTTAGTACTTCCCTCAAGCACAAATACGACGCCTAAGTGCACCTGGCCCACCGCGTTGGAATCATCATTAACCAAGCCAAACAGGCTCAGCCCACAATATTGACCGGCGTAGGCAATTTCTTCTTCAAACTCACGACGTCCCCATTCGGCAAGCCCGCCAATCGTCAGATCCTTCTTCCGCACATGGCCACCAATGCCAATGGTATATTTTTCTGCCAACCGCTGTTCCCCTGCCCCGCGGCTTCGCTGCATCACAAACACCTGGCGATTGTGGATAAACAGGGTATATGGAATAATTTGCTTATATGAAAACTCTTCTTCCATCTCCGGTCGCGGCAAAAACTGCCCGCCAGTCCTTA
Organism: Candidatus Babelota bacterium; assembly: GCA_030917105.1. Classification (GTDB taxonomy): domain Bacteria; phylum Babelota; class Babeliae; order Babelales; family JAUPTZ01; genus JAUPTZ01. The sequence goes on along the minus strand of JAUPVI010000122.1, from coordinate 62 downwards.
CTAACTCTTCAATTTCTTGCCCCAGGGCGGCATTCGCCACAACAAACCCTGGCGTCTCTGCC
>JAUPVI010000121.1 GCA_030917105.1 Candidatus Babelota bacterium | reverse complement strand
CTGCAGGAAGTAAACCCGCCGCTTGATATTCGTAATGCGATGGAAAAACAAATGCGTGCTGAGCGTGACCGTCGTGCGCTTATTTTGGAAGCTGAAGGTAAAAAGTCAGCAGCGATTTTGACTGCACAGGGTGAAATGGAAGCGGCGATTATGTGTGCTGAAGGTGCGGCGCAGGCTCGTTTGAAGCATGCGCAAGCAGAAGCTGAAGCGATTGCGATGATTCGGCGTGCGGCACCGGACAGTGATCCGTTCCCGTATTTGATAGCGCTTAACTACTTGAAGGTGCTCCCAGAAATGATGAAGGGTGGCGAAGGCAAGACCGTTATTATTCCGTACGAAGCTGCTGGTGTTATGGGAGCGCTGGGGTCAGTCCGGGAGCTTATGAAGTAACTTTTTTGGTTTGTTTATATTAAATTTAAAGGGCGCTAGTTCGTATGTGGATTGGCGCCTTTTTTTATATGTTGTGCATACGTGTGTGTCATTGTCTCGTTACATGTTATTCGATGCCGTTATCAGGGCTAATATTGCGAGTACCACTGCCGACGCGCCAATCACAATCTTCTTTCTCTCATTTCGCTCTTGTGCCTTAACCTGTTCATCTACCCGCTCGGTCAGAAGCGCGCCGTCAGTAGGGTAGCCGATTGGACTGTAATAGAGCCCCAGATTTTTGAGGCAGGTTGCCACCATCTCTTCTTCTGTATGAGTGACACAAAAGAGATTACACTCTTGCTGGCAGCGTTCGAGAGCTGCATTATGTATTTTTTTGACAACCCCTTGGCTTTGAGGCGTGCGCATATCAGCATTCTTCATTAAGAGTGTTTTCATGCATTCAAGTACAGCCTGATTAAGGGCTGGGTGCTGGTTAGAAAACAGGATAAGAGGGGAAAGAGAGGGGCCGATAATGGCCAAGTCATTAGCTAGTTCGATGGCTGAGATTGAAAGAGTGGGGTCATTGATGAGCTTTTGACAGAATCGGGCAACGAATACGTCTTCTGAAGGAAGCGGTTGAGCGCTGGCGCTAGAAAAGATGGTGCACGTGACGAGTCCACAAAGAAGCAGGCTAGTGCGCATCGCATTATTGTGTAGAAAAAGTAACATAAGGCCTCCTGTATCTGCTGTGATATACCGGAGTGCTGCGTGTAGGTTTCAGCACCATTCTGTAACATGATACTGAAACCGTAACACGACTGAATATCTTTGGCAAGAAAAAGCTAATTAAATGCTGGCTTTTTCTTGATTCCCTATGGTTTGTTGGTGGGAGTGATGTATGACGTTGTCTGATTGTGGGCCATAGTGGCCGCGTGTTGAGGTATGAACAAACTGTTGCACCTGCTGCAGCATGATGTTGCGCGCAATTGAGTCTGTTTCAAATTCCTTGGTGCAATCAAGTATCAAGATTGGCACATCTAGCAGCGAGGCCAATACTTCCTGCTTGTTGATTAACCATTCTTCATGGCGGCTATGAAGCGCTTCCAAGTAGGAGAGAGGAATGCTTGATTCTTCACAGCGGGACCTTTTTTGAATTCGATCAAAGCAGACTTCAGGGGTAGTGCGCAGGTAAATAAAGCCGCTTGGTTTTTTGGTGTACGCTTGGACGAGCCAGCCGAACCATTCTTTATAAATATTCCATTCGAGTGCGATCATGAATCCGAGTTCGTAGCAGTTTTTTGCAAAGCAGTAACGATCGCAATACACAGAACGCTCATAAATTTGAGGCTCGAGAGATGTTACTGAGGCTTCATGATCGATTTGTGACTGAATACGGCTAATGAAGGCGTACGATTGGAAGGTGTAAGCCCACCGCTGAGTGTCTTTATAAAAGAGGTCTAGAAGGTTGCCATCCTTGTCCTTGCGCTGCCATTTGTCAGTTGGCTCGTATACAACATCAATGCCAAGAACTTCATGCATAAGACGGAGGAATGTTGACTTTCCAGCGCCGATATTTCCTTCAACCACAAAATGAGGGGCAGAGCGTGCCATGAGATCCTTTCGGTAGAAAAATGAGAATTGTTGGGCCGGTCATTGTAGAGATTTTTGCCACTGATGGCGATCTTTTTTTTAAGGTTTCTATCTTGATATTTAGTATACATTTTTATTGAAAATAGGCGGCGAATTTGCTTTAGTGCTCCTAGAGATGGATGCCTGTAGGGTACCCTGTCAAAAGACCCTCCAAATTGACAATGTAAGAAAACTCTTTACACTTGGGCCGACTAGATCTTTCTCTATATAGATACGTGGAATATTCCACCATTAGTCTCCCCTCAAAGTTTGTGATTTATTTTGTTGCTTTTTGGCAGCGGGTGCAGCATGACTTTTATTAAGGATGTAGTATGAATATGAAAAGATGTACCCTACGCTATTCTTTGGTACTTGGTAGTGCCGTTTTTCTTTCTTCTTTTATGTCAGCGTCGGCTGACGCCCCCATTGAGTCAAATCCGCGTGGAACACTTGCGCAAGCCGCAGCTCTGGTGATTGGTACTCGGCTAGTATGGAAAAATCTTCAAAATCCACGTCAACGAGATATGTTGTATGAGCCAATCTCGTGCAAGGATATGGTATACGAAAATGAATCGTTGAACCTTATTTTTACTCGCGCTGGTAGGCTTGCGTATGGCATAAGTGACCTCATTAACTTAAGTGTCGTAGAGGATGCGGTAAGGACGGTTCTCTCATTCAAGTTTTTTAAGGAGGTTGGTTCGGAGCCGAGTGAAGAGGATGTAGATGATTACGAAGCGGCATTTGATGCATGGGAATCGGCCGCTGGCGCTGTTGCGACCAATGCGCAAACGTACGCCTCTGCCATTATTGAATGTATCGAAC
>JAUPVI010000120.1 GCA_030917105.1 Candidatus Babelota bacterium | reverse complement strand
CAAAGGATTCATTAGCACAAGAAGAGCTATGTAAATGCTTAAGTTGATTCATAAGCCAGACTCCATGACAAACACTAGGATCTGAAGGCTTTCCCCACAATTGCATCATACGCGGAATAACAACAACATGAATATTCGAAGCGAATGCAATGCTTGGTAATGGGTAACCCCAAAAATTTTTCTCCGCCAGAAGGCCTAAGCGCCATTTTCCATGCTCAAACCGCAAAAAAAAAGATGTGTCGCCAACGCACATGAAACCAGTGGTTTTCTTTGTAGAAAACGAAAAACAAGCTACTTTTGAGCGATGATAACCTGTACTACCAGACATATCAGGCTGAAATATACAACTCTCTCCATTATTTATATCAATGCAGAAAATAGAATAATTCTCAAAGCCGTCAACTTTCTTTAAAGCCTCAACGGCTACTGCGTCCATTGCAAAAAGTCCGCTACTCAGGCAAATATTCACACTCACGAATAAAAATCTTAAAAAACTCACTGCATCCTCCGAAAATAAAAATATTAATCGGCTGAGCGGTAGCGTGAAAAATTCACCCAGAAGGGTTACATAGCGTTCAATACTGAATCGGGAAATAACGGCATTTCAAACTATCTATAGCTGACGAAGCTCAAAATGTTGATTTTAGAGACGTGCTCTTGGCACGTCATTGCGAGCCGCTTTGCGGCGTGGCAATCCATGAATCTGTCTATTGCATAAATAACATGAATCGCTTCGTCACGCTACCTTTCTCGCAATGACGACTGCGTCGCCCATTAAATTGAATTGCGTTAACTATAGAAAAGAGGCTTGTTCTGTTCACACTACTGCATGAGGGATAGTAATCATACACATTTGCCCCAAAAAAACCTATACTTGTGAACATTTTGTATTTTCACAACCAGGATTTCTCATGAAAAGACGCTCATTACTGCTCCTCCTACTCCTCGCTTGCGGCCTTAGCCAAGACTCGCTCTCAACCAGGCAGCCAGACGCCTCCTTGTCCCTATCGCATAAAAAAAAGGATGCCTCAAAATCAAAACTTTTTTGGCTTCAAAAAGCAGATGAATATCAGGCACCAACAACACTGCCGACGACCATCACCATGGAAACACTCTTCGGCCCACTCGAAATAACTGAACCATTGCTGATTGAGCTTGTGGCGCACCCAGTCCTTGAGCGATTGAAAGATGTAGACCAACATGGCCCCGCAACTCATTTTGGTAAATGGCCAAGCTGGTCACGCTATGATCACAGTATCGGCGTGTTTGCTTTGCTGTACATCTACAAATGTCCACTCGTTGAGCAAGTGGCCGGGCTTCTCCATGACGTTTCACACACTGCCTTTTCCCACTCTGCCGATCATCTCTTCAAGACCGGCAACGAACATTCCTATCAAGATTCCATTCACAATGAATACCTGGAGCGCATGGGCCTCAGACCTCTCCTTGCGCGTTATGGACTCACCATTGAGGAAATTAATCCGGACCGCCTTGAATTCACCGGACTTGAGCAAAAGAATCCTATTCTGTGCGCCGATCGCATCCACTATAATTTTCATGCCGGGCTAGTACATGGGCACATTACCCAAGAACAAATATATGAAATGACAGAATCACTGCACTTTGAAAACGGCAAATGGTTCTTTGATAACCAAGAGCATGCCCAAAAACTTGCGGACATTGCACTCCATTACTGTGAGCACTCTCTGGCGCCCGCCGCCAATTTGGTATGGCACCACTGGCTCTGCAATGCGCTTCGTCGAGCCGCGACACTCGGCTTGGTAAATGCAGAAGAAATCCACTTCGGCACCGATTCGTATATCTTGGCAAAACTGGAAGCCAGCCAAGATCCATACATCAGAGAGATGCTCACCAAGTGCCGTATGCCGCTCAATAATTATTGCATTATTGATGACGCTTCAGCTGCTGACTTGGTTGACTATCCAAAGCTCCGCGCCATTGACCCTCTGGTAAAACTACCAGGTGAGGCAGAAGAACTTGTACTGACCATGCGAAACGGTGACTACCAAGCCGCAATGGAAGGGTTACGAGAGAAGCTGAAGGCCGGCATAAAAGTAAGATTTTTGTAGGCCAAAAGGCCTAATCATGATTGTTATGTATGCTTCGATCATTACCAGGAGCTTCGGCAAACGAATTTCAACTTAAAGACTTTCGGGAAAGAGCACTCTCCCATGCGGCTATAAGCTCTAGATGACCCGAACCTCTAATAATTTGGGTAGAATTCTCTTCGTTTGACTCATCAAAGCCCCACCAGAGCTCGTCTTCAGAAGCTCCGTGCCCTGCAACAAGCTTCTGTGGCACGGTAAAATGAGGATCTTCTGCCATAACAGATTTTGCTTTCTCGCCCAAGCCCTGCTTACACAGCTCCACAATAACCTCAGCGGTCATTTGCTGGGTCTTAATACACTCATTATACGGCACGCCAAGCCCCAGCAGGAATGCGACCGAAGCAGGTGCTTTCCATTTTTCTACACATTCTTTCAAAAACTCAGGGCCCCCTGCAGTGAGATCAATGCAATCGCTCCTCTCGTATATAGCACGACAAGCATCGATCCTACCATGCTGTAGTCCATAGGAAAAAAGTTGTACTACCTTATTTCTTAAATCACTCGGCACACGATTTGCACCCTTCTCAAAAAGAAGCAACGCGACATCATCCTTATTTTTTTTCAATGCAATCAAGAGAGCTGTCATGCCATCCGACGCCTGAAGATCAACATCAGCCCCTCTAGCAAGAAGGCTGTCTACTACTGCTAGTTGATCGTCCAAGCTTGCAAGCATGAGAGCTGTTTGGCCCAAA
>JAUPVI010000017.1 GCA_030917105.1 Candidatus Babelota bacterium | reverse complement strand
ATTAACATCAATTCCAGAATGATTTAGTAAGAGCTGGACAATGTCTTTTTGCCCATTCAAAGCTGCAAAAATGAGGGGTGTATCACCATTACTATTTGCTGCATTAACATCAGCGCCGTGATGGAGTAAACGCTCAGCTATTTCTGTGTGCCCCCTGGAAGCTGCAAAAGTGAGGGGTGTCTTACCACGACTATTTGCTGCATTAACATCAATTCCAGAATGATTTAGTAAGAGCTGGACAATGTCTTTTTGCCCATTCAAAGCTGCAAGAGTGAGGGGTGTCTCACCACGACTATCCGCTGCATTAACATCAATTTCAGGCTTCTGGAGTAAAAGCTGGACAATGTCTTTTTGCCCATTGAAAGCTGCAAAAATGAGGGGTGTCTCACCATTACTATTTGCTGCATTAACATCAGCGCCGTGATGGAGTAAACGCTCAGCTATTTCTGTGTGCCCCCTGGAAGCTGCAAAAGTGAGGGGTGTCTCACCACGACTATCCGCTGCATTAACATCAATTTCAGGCTTCTGGAGTAAAAGCTGGACAATGTCTTTTTGCCCATTGATAGCTGCCATAATGAGGGGTGTATCACCACGACTATTTGCTGCATTAACATCAGCGCCGTGATGGAGTAAGCGCTCAGCTATTTCTGTGTGCCCCCTGGAAGCTGCAAAAGTGAGGGGTGTCTTACCACGATCATTCGCTGCATTAACATTAGCGCCGAGCTGGAGTAAAAGCTCAGCTATTTCTGTGTGCCCCATGAAAGCTGCAAGAGTGAGGGGTGTATCACCACTACTATTTGCTGCATTAACATTAGCGCCGAGCTGGAGTAAAAGCTCAGCTATTTCTGTGTGCCTCCTGATAGCTGCCACAATGAGGGGTGTATTGTTTTTATCATCAAGTGTAGTATTAACGTCAAAACCGCCTGCAATTAAGTCAGTAATAGTTGATACATCTCCCGTAATGGCAGCATTGCGCATTTTAGCCGTGTTATTCTGATCCTTTTCTGTGTCTGCCAGAGGGGCCGCCTCAGGCGCTGGAAAGCTGGCTCCTCCAGCTGGCGAAGAGGTGGGGCTCGATATTTCCTGGCTTGTGGTTGTTGGAATGAACGCGACTACTTCATCTTCTGTAGGGGCGTCTTGATCTGCAGTTATGGATTCATTCTCTTCTGTCGCGTTACGGGCAGGCGTCCTCGGCCTTGACGAGAGCGTTTCAAGGGGTGATTTTGTCTGATGAATAGGTGAGGGGCTTTGAGTCGACCGATCTGCTGCTGGCTTTGTGTTCGTGATTTTTTTTTGCGGTTGAGACGCTGTTGGTGCAGTGCGTTGACTACTTGTGCCAGACTCTACGTGATCCTTAGGGGGGTGCAGTATTTCAGTATGCTTTGCGACATCAGTCTCCACATGATGGGGTTGTGGGGCTGGTTGAGCGAGCGGCGCAGTGGGATTAACTGGTTTTTTGGCCGGCGTAGAATCGGCCGGCGTAGAAATTGGGTTGCTTGTGGAAGAATCGAGGGATGGCAGGTTGTTATTTCTTTTAGGTCCTGTGACAGGTTTCCTTTTTGGTGTAGCGCTTAGGCTTTGTGGCTTTTTCGCTGTTGCGACCCTTGGGATATCAGTAGCCTCGGTAGGCTTTTTGGCAGCGTTGGCATCTTGTTGGCCCGCTTGAGGCTCCGAGATAGTAGTTAGAGTGCTGCTTGAGGGCTCAGGGGAAGGTATAGGATCTACTGGTAGTATATCGGAATTGGCGGCGCCTGCTGCATCATCAAGTTGAGTTGCTTCGCTATCTGTCGAAGGATCTAAATTATTTTCTTCGGCATTGCCTTCAGTGCTTATGACAATTGACGGGTTATGCTTTGGCGCTTCTTGTGCGCTGGTCGAATTCCTATCTTTGCTGTACCCATAGCCATTCCACTCAATGCCACCGGCAAGGAGGAATGGAAGAATGCTGGCGAGGAATAGTTGCCTTGTAGCAGCGCGATTTTCTTTATCGAAAAGTTTTTTGAGTTTAGCTTTGCTGAGTTTGCCGCTTTTGAATAAATAGGCCAAGTTCAAGAGGCCAGCGGCAGTAAGCCCAATGGCATACTTATGCTTATTTTCTTTGAGGTTGGTGTTAAGATTGCCAAGTATTGAGGCGTCCACATCGTTATCAGCGACAGGGGAAGTGCTGTGGAGACTGCTGGTAGCAAGTGCTAGAGTAAGCAGTAGAGAAAACGAGCGTAAATGCTTGATATTCATAGAGGATCCCCCGGGCAAATGTATGCTATTTATGCTTTATTCTACACTATTTGAGTAAAAGAGCGCAAATGATTGCTTTTTTTAGCTCGAGTAAGCCCATAGAATTCATTTAGAAAAGCTTGTCGCTGTCGTCTGTTAGATGCGTTTATCCTGAAAAAAACCGCCTATTCTCGCAGGTGATGAAAATTGCGGTTTCATTGACACCCTTGCGTTTGTCTCGATTATCATGCTAGCTGCTTCTTATTTTAAAAAAAGGTGGTCGGTATGAAGGAAATGTTACGCAACTGTCTTTGGATGGTGGGTATTGGAATAGTGTGTGGAGTATCTCTTTTTGCAGAGCCATTAACTTTTTCGGGAACTGCGACATTTGATCCTACCGCTGATTATGATTTGGTTAATGGAAACACGCTTATTGTTTCAAGCGGAACTGTTCTTCTAGCGCCGCCGACTGGCTGCGCTTCTGATGCGCCGGGAGATCGCGTTATTGTGCTTACAGGGGCTAATGCGCACGCCTATATAAAGATTGGGGCGACTACTGGGGCTGGCTCAGTTACTATCAGTCCTGGCGTTAATCCAACATCGACTGAAGTGGTGCCAGCAATACTTGTTTTTGATGTAATAGAGCAGGGGTCGATCCTTGAGGTGCAAGTGCTGAACGATCTTATTTTTCAGTCAAATGGCTTAGTGCCAATGCATATTGGTGTTCGTGGCAAGGGGAAAGTTCAATTTCGTCTGCCGTGCGGTAAAAATATTACACTGGTCGGCGCTAACTGGCGCGTATTAATGGAGCAAAATTTAACAGAACAAAAAGCTGATTCTCAGCTTTCGTTTGACCGTTGGTCGCTTGATCCTGATGTTGATAACGGTGTTAATCTTAATACCTCTCTACATTCAGTTATTAGAATAGGTCAAAATAGCTCTTTTTCCTTTATTTCGCAGGTAAAGTCAGGGCTGGTTTCCGACGCTCTTAACTATGGCTATGGGTCAGTATCGTTTGATCCATCAAATAGTGGCACCGGTCGTATGATTTTGCAGATTGATAGTGGTAGTGCACCGGTTGATTTTACTGATGGTGCCTTTATGATCTACGGTAGTTATGTGCTGGGAAGCGGCGTAAGTGTTACCGATGTACAGACGAGTGATATGCGTGACAACGTTACCTATAAATATCGCGCTGGTATTAATGCTGCTATGCGTATTGGTGATGCGCTGGTGCGTGCTGCATATTCAGATACAACAACACCAACACTGCATACGTACCTGAATGACCCGCTTAATAATCGAGGGTTGGTTGTATTAAACTACAATAATTCCTACCCACTCCTTGCGAATAACTATGATCAAACAAGAACTTCGTACGCAGGGGATTTGAGTACCTTGTCTGGTGGGCTTATAAGTTCAGAGTGGTTTATTGCTAACACGGTACAAAATGGCTTTGTGCTTGGTAACAATGGTACTCTGGAAATAGAGAACAATAGATTTCTTGATTATTTTGCATGCCGTACCAACGCCTCTTCTGCCAACTTCCCTAAAGATGGCGTCCATGTGCCAACAGGAGCCACTGAAAGTGGTAGTACACATTCTCCTGATAAGGTAAAGCGGCACAATCCATCAGCATTCATTATCGATGGCAATGCGTTTCGTAAAACAGGTACCACTGCGGCACAAGATCCTTTCTTTGAGTATGATGCAACTGATACGGCGCAAATTGTTTTGCGTGGCAATGCTGGGATTGTAGCGCGCGTTGCCGCGGACAATGTTTCTGGTGCTTTGCTGACTGGTTCTACAGGCGATCACGCGCTTGGCCTTACCTTGGATACGCATGGAATACATACTGATGGATTTTCGGGAAAGTATCTTGGTGGCACTATTGGCCAAGCATCGTATGATGGTTTTAGTGTTTTGATGCTTGATAATGATGGCACTATTGCTCCAGAAATTTCATACAATGGTGAAATTGCTATTGATATTGAAGGCCAAGTGACCGTTACATCTACCGCGACATTTGATCAAGCAGTTGCTGCAGGAGGATATATTAATGTACCAACACTGCTGCTTGGACATGATGGTCGAGAACTTGCGTATAAGGTGAGCTCTACACTTCTTGCCAACGATTTTTCTCGGCCGTTGCCGCTTAATGGGTATATATACCCGCGGTACAACAATAGCCAAATTCTTGTTAACGACATTGTGACTCTTGATAGAGTACGATTAATTCATAATGATGTTGGCCGCGACATTTCTTTTATTGGTACAGGTAATGCAGTGCCTGCGGTTGTTGGTGGTGAGTTACCGTCACTTGTAATAGCAACTAAGCTGTTTTTTGATCCTGCGTATTGGGTGCTTGATTATACCGGATCACCTATCTACCTTATTAACAGCACTATAGAGTGTCACGAAAGTTTTGTGAGTGCTGGTGTTCGCTGGGTTGTGCGAGATAATTTGGTTGATTATGATCATGGAGTAGCACAAGGCTTGTCTGATGAAGAGATGATAGCGAGTGGTGATAACATTTCTTCTATCACGTTATACAACCGTGGTCATGCATATGACCTTGAATTAAGTGGGTTAGGACGCTATTTCCAGCTTGGGTCGCGACTTAATACCATGGCAGATGGTGTTACGCTTGATCCGTTAGTGACCAATAATGGTGTATACCCGCAAAGTTCGTTGCGCGATGCTTTTATTGATGTGTTTCGTCAAAATCCATTGCCTGCAGCGTTGGTGAATTCTCAAACTGATCCTGAAGGTGTGATAAAGCTTTCGATTACTACTGCTGCCGAGACCGGTGTTCCGCCTGAGGAGCGAGCAATTCAGGTCATACATATTGCTGACCGCTCGACGGTAAATGTTGGATGGGCTGCAGGGCAGTATCAAACGCCGCAGCGCGATACGCTTGTGCAGGTTGACAGCAATTTTGCACCGTGGGAGTTTTCGTCTGATGTCCTCCAGCAAGTAATCATAGATGCTTCATTTACTAATTCGAGTGCTTTTTTGCCGTATGCAAATGGTGGTGGCGTCCTTGATTTTGCGGGAGATAATGTATACGTGAGCGGAGCAGGTCGCTATGATAGTAGCGGCATTATTTCGCCAGCAGGTAACGAATTGATTCCGCGTAATGCGCGTGATGTTGGTGGTATTTTGTATGCTAATTTTGGTGGTACGATAACAGCAAATGGTGGCCACGATATGATACTTGATACTGTTATTGGGCGCCGTACCTGTGCAGTTCCTGAAGGTGCAGGTATTGTAAGTATCCCTGAAGATCAATTTATATTTCAATCACATGGCCGGGTAGAGGCGTATGGGTTTGATCCAGTAGCCAATGCAAGTCCTCGTCTGGTAAATCAATATGGAAAAAATCCAATTGTTGCCGTCAATGTTAACTTGTTGGAAACGCCAAGCACTTTTGAGTCAGTTAAAGGAATTGAACGACGTGCTCCTGCACGTCATTGGCCGTATAGTGGTCGCGCTATTACACGATCGACTGACTCGGTGACTGTGCCGGTAACTATGCCAAGTTCTGGCATGATGGTTATGGCTAGTGGTGATACGGTTGATCAAGCACAGGTGTTTGGTTCTACCCGTGCTAAACCATTTCATTTGTATATGAGCGGTGATGGTAGCGGTTTTTCTCGGGTACGAGAATTTGTCACTATGACTTCTGATCCAGTAGTGCTGGGCGAAGGAATGTTTGGTGCGTTATTCCTTGATAATGGTGCGCGCATGGGGCTTGGTAGCAGATTTTGGAATGCAAATTCGGTGAATGCATGGAATCAGCTAGGGCTTGATAAAGTGACAATTTATCCGAACGGTAATGGTGTTGTTGATTTAAACTCTGATGTTTTGATTACTGACAAATTACCACTTATTGCGACAGAGAATTTTGGTAATGGTGCAACTCCGCATCAATTGGTGTTTTATTCTGATGTTCCTCGTGAAATACGGGTTCCTGCGAATGGTGAGATCGATCTGAGCTCATTCTGCCGTGGCGCTGTTGGGACCGATGGTACCCCGTTTCAGCAAATTGTTTTTAGTGGTGAAACACGACTGGTGCTTGAACCGGGAGCAAAAATTAGGTTTCCGAATGCAGTGACGCATGCTGGTCCAGCGTTGCGGTTTATCGATAACAGCCAGTTGGTGATTATGAGTAACTTGCAAGCCGATGCAGAGCGCTGGGTCTGGGCTGCTGGTAACCCAATTCAGTCATTTGATAATGTGCGCGTGAAGTTGTTGGGGATAGGACATATTATTCTTGATGGCAAGTCAAAAATGACTATGTACGACAATGCCCTTGTGGGAGTAGAGTCAGATGCGCAAACATATACGACTGATATAACAATAAGTATTCTGCAAGATGCCCAGATGCTGATTGGAGATACGTCGAAAAAAGGTGGTTCATTCCAGGTTGGCAATATCCTTGATGGAGGTCTTGATGGTACAAATGCGCGCACCGTTTTCGGTGCGCAGGAAACGCATATAAACTTCTCTCTTATTGTGAATGGCGATAACGCACTGTGTCGTATTGGCCGTAACGGGTTCTTTGGCTTGGGTGCTGGTATTGTAAATAAGGTTGCAAACCCTAACGGTACAACGCCAAATTCAACAACCGATCCTGATAGCGGACCCTTTAATCCATGGCAAGTACAGTCGTTGTGGAACGTCAAAAATATTTCTTTGCGTGTGCTTAGCGGTTACTTTGATCATAATCAAATCTTTGATGGGTCGGCTATTTCTCAATATGGCTCAGTTTTTGCTATTGGACCAATTGATTACAATGCTACCGATATCACCGATCCGATGAATGGTGGCAAGTACACTATCGCTCTTGGCGATCCGACGAAGTCATTTATTCGCGGAGGCGGGAATTTAGTTTTTGTTGATGCGGGCATTCCGCAAGACACGCCATTATCGCTTAATATTTGGAGTGATTCTGCCTATCTTGCCGGTACAAATGATAGTGGTAAATACACTATTTTTGCCCCAAGCAACATGATTTACACCTACACCACACCAACTGGTTCGCCTACTAATCCAACAGGCCAAGAAGTAATTACAGTAACAGCGCCAACGCTGAGTAGTCCTTCAACGCCGACAACCTATACTTTCCAAAGTTCTGCAGTCACCGGTGCGGTGAGCGGAGCGGCAGATACGCAGGGAGCCGCATTGGTTGAGTTATATAATGATTTAAGCATGCCAATTTATGGTGGATATAAAGCGAAATATGTGCCTGCGGGACCGAATGGTAACAGTGTGTTGACAAGTTACTTGGTACCAAATGCGTCTGATGCAACAGTGGCAACTATCGTGCGGGCTACGGTTGCCAGTGCAAAAGATAACTTTGGGAATGTAGTGTCGCCTCAGCAAGCATTAGTGAACGGGTATTTTGTGGGGTCAAGCCCTTCTGGAGGGGTGACAAGTGGTGCACCGGAAACATATCGCATTAATCGATACTAAGAGGCTGGTGTTATGAAAAGGAGAGAGTAGTGATGGGAAAAATAAAACGCATTCTGGTGCCAGGTGTGTTGATGGTGTGTATGTCATTTGGCGTGTTGGCGAGAGAGTTTCGTGCACCGATTGTTGTGAGCCAAGGTGGGTGGGATTTTGACCCGAGAGAAAAATCTCAGTGGCATATTACAAGCGATGTTGATTGGTATAGTCGTAGTGCGCATCGCGCTTTTGGTTCGTTTGGGCTGAAGGCGGGGGAGTTGTCTACGCTCTTTTTCAACGCCGATACGTTTCGTATGAGCCACATATTTGAGCATTGTTTAGTTGCGCACAATACTGAATTTTATAATCCCTTTATGCGTACTATGCTGATGCAGCCGCGGGTTGAGTATTATGAAAATGGTATGAATGTGGCAATGAATATTTCACGGACGGTGCTTGACGGCAAGGGGGCCTGGGGAATTCGTGTGAAGGCGCCAATACGTGCTATTGATACGGTGCGAAAAGATATTGAATCTCGTCGCGATTCACAAACGGAAGATGTTGCCCGTTTCCAAATTAATCAGGTGGCAAGTACCCAAGTTGGGTTTGCCTATCGGCTTGATTTTCTTGAAGCTATTCCAACAACTGATTTTTCCTCTTCACGAGTAAATTATGCAGCGATTGATGGTTCTAATACGTACATCGACATATTTGCGGAAGATCCACGCAGTGGCGGTGCCGGAGCGGTTTATGTGCCAGAAGGAATGGTTCCACGCGCGACACAAGTTGGTGTTTTGTATACCTCAACATTTGGCGCTCCTGCGTTGCCGGCGTCGCTTACTGGGCTTGATGAACAAACTATTTATGCTTTTGGAAATGGAAGCTTTTCAGGGCTTGCCGATTCTGCGTCAATAAACACATCAACGCGGGTAGCAAATCAGGACAAAAAAGCGACGGTATGGGTTACCTCGACTCATGAAGCTGGGGGTGCCTATCATGGTTCTGGTACGGCTACCGGTAGTATTAGCAGTGGTATTAAAGACTATATTTCAAGTTTCAATGCAAATGTCCATCAGTGGTTGTATGAGCGTGGGTATATATTTCAAACAACACGCCAAGTTGGGTTAGGGGATATTGATATTGAGACGTACTACGACCACTCGTTTGGGGATCGAATTGTTGGGGGCGTGAGCGCTTTATTACGTTTACCAACCGCATGTGGTAGTGGCTCTGATGAAAGCAACTATACCGGGAACCCATATCGGTCTCATACCGGAAACGGGCGCCATTTTGAGGTTGGGGCGGGGCTTCATTTGAATGCCGAAACCCGTTCTTGGCTCATGATGCATGTTGATGCGGAATATCGCTTTGCACTTGCTCGCACAGAAAAAACCTGTGGAACGCCGGTGGAATCGATGATTAAAAATATCGGCTCGGTTCAGCTGGCCGATGTGAGCTGGCATTCGGTTGTAGCAAATGGCGAGCTCCATTTCTGTCATCCACAAACAACGGACATTACCGGCTATATTGGCTACCAATTTTATTGGAAGCGGAAAGATACCGTTCGTTTTACCTCAAGCACGGTTGATTCATGGCTTGGCGCGAAGTACAGCTCTACGACGCAGGATTATACTGTGGACAATAGCATAGCGCTTGATAACAATCTCGCGGCGGCGAACACAGAGCAGTTTGCCAACCGTGTCAAGGCTGGAGTTGTGTATCATCTCTCTGACTGGCTCAGTATCCGAGCAGGGGCAGCTCTTACGTTTGCCGGCCAAAATATGCCAAAAGAGGCCGATGTGTACGCCGGTTGTCGGGTCACGTTTTAGCTCTGACGTGCCCCATGCGCCTTGATGTTTTATTCAGATAGTGTACGCTTTTAATCTTAATGTTGCGATTTTAGACAAGGTTTTTGAATGAATATTAAATACTTACGTTTGTTTTTCTTTGCGCTTACATCACTAGTAAGCGCCAGTATTGTGACTGCTTCAGACGGTGAGGCAGAGGCCGCTTGCTCTTGTGATTTTGAGCGCTCAAAAGATGAGCCTTTGTCGGCTCATCTGCGCGCAGGTGTTTCAGTTGAAAAGACCTCAGATGAGGTCGAAAAAATGCTCCAGAGTTGGGAGAAGATCGTTGCGGATCTGAGGGCAGATGTTTTCGAGGGTGATATGAACCCTGAAATAGACTCTTATTTTGCGTACTTAGGGAGCAAGGGGGATGAGCTTTTTAGCTTTATAGAGAATCTTGGTGACGAATCACCTGTAACGATGAAGCAGCGATTAGATTTATGTCTAGAGGACATTCTTGGGTACTTGGTAGCTGTGCATTGGCGCAATACGCCACACAGATCGTCATGGCCCTCCATGGATTATCCCAATTTGAGTAGCTATTGCCTCGATTACGACACGAAGTGTGAGAAAGACTTGGCTCAGGCGCCTTCCGGTTTTGCGAGGCTCTTTCTTGATCGGCTATTTGCTCTTGAAAAGAAGGTGATTGAAGGGCGTCTGATTGCATTGGCGGCCAACCCTGAAGCGCCACCGATCAATTTTGATCTTGATTCATTGAGGCTATTCTGTGGCCAACGATGCCTTAATCACTCATTCATGAAGGCAAAAAGCTTCTTTGACTGATTGTCGTGCCGCCTTAACTGGTAATGTAGCACAGGAAAGATTTTTATCAGCTGCTTGCAGCAGAGAGTGTTAGTAGTGATGATCCACGCTTCAATGAGCTAAAGGCAGAGAGTAGCAGAGCTACCACAGCTGCTCAGGCGGAGTTTGACAGGATTTGCTTTTGGTGGAGTTGTGACAATATCATATCGGGAAGGCATTGCTACGCAACCCCTTGTTCTTTTTGGCCCTAATAGCCTAGAATAAAGTCTAGGCAGTAATCTTTAAGAGAGCTTTTATGAACATCCAGCATCAGCGTTTGTTTTTTCTTCTACTAGCAGCATCACTTGTTACAGGCGTTGTTCATTCTATTCCGGATAGCGCTGGTACGTCAGCAAAGTCTTCGACATTTTCTAAAGTTAACACCCATCTCAAAAAAAATCGCCACGGGTACGCCGCCGGTCTTGGTCTTGTCGGCGCTTTGAATCTAGCTGACCTGTTTGCAAAGGGTAAGTTAAAAAAGGCTTATTTTAAGAAAATGTTTGACCGAGAAAATCGTGGAACAACGATACGTTTGCTGTTGGCGAGCTTGCTACCGCTTCTTGCCGCAGGCGCGGTGGAAGTAAATGGGCACGGCTACCAAGAAGATCAGGAGCCATCCGATGGCCTTATTCCAGAAGAACCCTCGCTGGTGTCAGGGTCAGAGTCTGTAGTTGATGAGTCAGAGGAAGTAGTCAATTCATCTGAAGCACCGAGTCCGGTGTCGGCTAGCTCGAGTTTTGCGTCACCCCCGGTAGAGCTGAGAAAGCCAGAGCGTCCGGTGACGCCTCCAGTTGTTGCCACTGTATCTAATCTTGAGACTCAGGGAGTTTTATTACGGACCGCCCCTGTGCCCCAAGTCAATATTTCTGGCGCTCTGAAACCAAGCAATAATTCTGAAGTATCCAGCGAAAGGCCCCCCGTAGCGAGTTCTCGTAGTATAGTCCCAGTGACTGTTCCAGAGAAAAATGTGGTTTCTAATCCATCTGCAATGGCTGATTCCGCTAGTGCGGTAAGTACGATCAAAGATGAAAGGCGCACTTCTGGGTCCAGATTTAGCTGGGCGACACCAGCTCCTTCTGGGGACGAATCTATTAAAGACCGCATGCTAATAGGTGCCGGCGGCCCATCACGGCCTGCCTCTCCGAAGTTGCCTATACTCTCGCCTGAAGGGGAGCCCGCCGCAGGAGCAGGAGGCTCTACTCTTCAAAAGGGCGACGAAGATCCGCGTAAAGCAGCTCTTGCAAGTATGATTGACGCCGCTGATGAAGATCCTGATATCGTTTTCCATGATTCCAACACAATTCATTTTGTCATTGGAAATATTGGTAAGCAGTTTAAATATTATCAGGACGTATGCGCTCTTTGGAATGATCTCTACGGGGGAAACTATGGCATGCTGCCGCGTGAGCTTGAAGCTGAACAATCGACGGCGCTGCATGAGGCTCTGCGCGGCATGGTAAGGCGTACGGAAGGCAATGACGCTGAGGCGCACGAAATGGCTCAAAAACTTAGTAGGCAGTTTAGCGATTCTGATCTGATATTTTTTATTCTTTCTCCTGCCTTAAAAGAAGTCCGTGCTATTAAAGAATTAGAGACTAAACATTTTGAGAGTGCTCAGGAGAAAAGAGATGCAGTTATGGAGAAGCGCTGCGAGCTACAAAGGAATTTTTTTGCCTACGAATTAGGTTATTCAATAATTGATTTTGACCCATTGCTCAACTTTTTCCTGCAACAGCTTGATGCTATTCTAGCTTCTGTGCCATCCACGGCACCAGCTGCGAAGTCGGCGGCTGAACGAGCCGCTTCGGTGGTTCCCGTAGAGGAACTTTCAGCGCCTCCATTGAAAACTAGCCGTG
>JAUPVI010000119.1 GCA_030917105.1 Candidatus Babelota bacterium | reverse complement strand
AACTATCTTCAGAGATTCTTGTGCTCTTTTTACCATAAAATCTTAGGCATTTTCTTGTTCTCCTGACTTTTTTTTGCTGTTATTGACGATGTAGAGATAGCGATTCCCATCAGTTTTTTTGGCGAACAAAAAGCTGTGTTCTTTACCTGTGCGCATGTATTCCGGCGTGAGTTTGTTGTTTTTGATAAGCTTTAACAAGGTTCTTGCGCATTTTGGCCTGATCTTGAAGAGCCAACCCATACATCTATCTGTTATCTCATTAAAATCTTCGATTTTCAATCTTTTCGGCCAGCATATCTCTAATGAGCCTGCTTTGAACGATTCTGGGGCTTGTTTGAGTAGCGCCACAACAGTTGAGGGTCTCTCAGTTTGTGTTATCACTTCTGTGCTATCGTGTCTTATACATTCATTGTAGGGCTCCACAATTTGTGTTATCACTTGGCCCTGCTGTCGCGTTGTATACATTCTATGAAGGCCACATCCGCTTATGAAGATTCCAACAAGTATTTGAAGGGCAATTTTTTGAGTATCAGAATCTGCAGTAAAGATTGTTTTAAAGAAATCTTTTCTAAGGAATTGGCGTTTGGCGCTGTTTACCAAAGGCTCAAGGGCTATCGCTGCACCAACACTGGCAACACAGACCGCGGCTGCTTCGATGCGCGGACGAGCGGTTGGGCATGGAAACATGCCAAAGACACCAATGGCGAGAATAAAAAACCTTAAAAACATTGGATTCATGGGCATTCTTTTCATTATCAGATTAGGTGATTGTAGCAGTTTCGCACGCTATTGACTAGGCAGGGTAAGCGCTTGTGTGGTGGCCCGTGTAGTGAGTTGTATGGCGCGCGAGACCAAAATTGGCTACACTGCCGGCCATTGAGGTCGTCTTTTTTTATTTTTTATGGGATGCAGTATGAAAACCGCGCTACAACTATTCTTATTCGGCTGTGTCTTCTCGCTCACGGCTTTGCAGTGCCAGATAAAAACCGAGACTACAACTAGCCAGCAGGCAAAAGTTGCAGCCGATGTGTTGCAATCCCGTGCCAATAAAAACAAAAAATCCAGTCCGGTTTGGTATATTTTAGCTGGCGGCCCAAGCACTGGAAAAACCTCTGTTTTATCTGAGCTTGAGAAACGTGGTTATGCGGTTAAGCAAGAAGCAGCAACGGCGTTTATTTTGCAGGAGTTGGCCCAAGGCGTTGCCGAGCCGTGGCTCAATCCAGAATTCCAACTCAATATTTCATTGCGTCACGCAGAGCATGAGAGAGAAGCACTGGCCGAAAAAAAAGAAATCGTTTTCTTTGATCGTGGACCGGTTGACTCGCTATCCCATGTTCTTATCTCTCATCAGCCGGAAAATCAGACCATCATTAATTTAGTGGATAATGGTTTGTCGAATGGCCAATACCACTCAAAGGTTTTTTTCTTTGAAGACCTGAGCTTTCATGTCCAAACCGAAGTGCGGTATGAGGGGTTGGCGGAGGCTCAGCGGCTTACTGAAAAGTTTAGGAAAGATTACGAGTCCCTCGGATTTGAGATCATCGTGGTGCCTGCTGGTTCAATTGAGGCTCGGGCTGACTTTATTCTTTCTCATATCGCGCCGGTGGTGGTAAAAACAGCAAGTGGTTTGTCCTACACTGTTTTAAAAAAGCCGAACGCACATGCGGCCGCACCAAAAAGAGGTGGACTTGCGCAGGTTCATTATACCGGTTGGCTTGCCGATGCGAGCGGTCAGCCGTTGTTGAACAAAAAGTTTGATAGTTCAGTGGACCGCAATCAACCATTCGTGTTTTATGTTGGTGTTGGCATGGTTATTCCCGGCTGGGATGAAGGGGTGCTCGGTATGAAGGTTGGGGAAGAGCGTCGTTTTGTTATTCCACCGCATCTTGCGTATGGCGCACAGGGGGCAGGGAACGTTATTCCCCCTAATGCAACCTTAGTGTTTGATGTAACGCTACTGAATGTTAGTTGAAGAAAGGGTACTATGAATTTTTGTTTCTCGTTCCCGGCGCGCGTTGCGTCGGTTGATGAAAATCTCGGATTACTCTGATGCAAGTACGAATTCTCGTGAGCGCTGATGCTTCAGCATTGCATCAGTTTCTAGCGCCATATTGCGCAAGTAGTATGTTTATGCTGAGTAACCTTGCAGCCGCAGGTATAGGATATAACGGATTAGTGAACCAGGGCGAATATCTGGGGGCTTTTGATAAAGATGGCCTGCTCTGTGGGGTCTTTGTCCATTACTGGAATGGTAATCTTATGATGCAGGCACCAGGCGCTGCTGCTTTGCAGCAGCTAATTGAACAGGGAAAAACTTATTTCAAACGATCTGTTGTCGGTGTCTTAGGGCCTGATGATCAAGCGTTGTTTGTTATTGAGCATTTTTTGAAGAATGAATCGTTTACGATTAATAGCTCTGAAGGTTTGTATGAATTGCCGCTGGATACTTTTTCTGAAGTTACTAGTGTTCCGGAGTATATGTTAGTTGAGGCTTGCGAAGTTCCTGGTGACCTTTTAGCGCGGTGGATGCGGGCGTATGAGATTGAAGCCCTTGGGTCTTGCAATGATGATCGACTTAATGACCGAGTGCGTGCCCGTGTGGAAGCCATGAAAAAGGGTAACTGCTGGAGTTTGCTTTTCCAAGGTGTCCCAGTTTCACTCTGTGGACTGAATGCATGTGTCGGCTCTAGTGTACAGTTTGGCCCTGTTTGGACACCACCAGAAAACCGAAATAAGGGGTACGCACGGGTGCTGTTGCGGTTTTTACTACAGGAATTAAAGAAGCGCGGCGTGATAATTGCCTACTTATTTACCAACGCGCCAGCTGCAATACGGGTATATGAAGCGGTAGGATTTAGGAAAATTGGGACGTATCGACTGGCCATTGTAAAGTGA
>JAUPVI010000118.1 GCA_030917105.1 Candidatus Babelota bacterium | reverse complement strand
TCCCTTCGTTAATCGAATTTGACCAATGGAAACGCTCAATGCAGTCATATGCGCATCTCGCCGCGCAAATTCGCCAGCGCACTCGAGTGCTCATAACTTGCAGCACAATCATACAGCGCATCTTTGCGCTCATCGCCAATGATCCGATACTCAGCAAGCATCTTTACAACCATGCCGCCATTAAAGAATTTGCACTAGGAGCCAACAAAAAACAAAAAGCATTTCTCACGAATCTTGCAAATCCGGCATTTCAATCAAATTCGTACCACTTGTCCTACATCGGCAAAGTACTTCATGCTATTCCCCAATTCCTTGATATAAAAGAAAGCTTTTCCGCTGTCTTCAGGGGTATCGGCGCACTAGAAGCGTATGTAAGCCTTGCAAGCCTAATGCAAGAAAAAGCAACCTCTCAAACTCCCTGGTGCTTTACCCGTTATTGCCAGAAAGCCACCCCCTATCTCGCTGCAACCGATTACTATCACCCCTTCATCCCGTCAGAAAAAGCAATTTTAAACAACATAACGTTGGGAGATGACAACAATCCCGGCATGGTCGTCACAGGCCCCAATGCCTCCGGCAAATCCATGAATATACGGTCTATTGCCCTCTGTGTACTCCTGGGGCAAACACTCGGGATTGCACCAGCCAGCGATGTCGTATTCACCCCTATAAGCAAAATCCTTACCTTCTTGAACCCGGTTGACAATATC
This sequence comes from Candidatus Babelota bacterium, assembly GCA_030917105.1. Taxonomy (GTDB): domain Bacteria; phylum Babelota; class Babeliae; order Babelales; family JAUPTZ01; genus JAUPTZ01. The sequence continues at coordinate 2,217 of JAUPVI010000118.1, read as the reverse complement.
GCTCAAGGCCGTTCACTGTTCCAGGTAGAAGAGGACCGTATCAGTACCATTGTGCACAGTGCTTATAATCTTCCCACGGACAAATTTTCTTTTATCATCGTTGATGAACTCCTCAGCAGCACTGCCCCCGCAGAAGGTGAAGCCGCCTCCTTCGGCATTTGTTACGGACTTTCTAAACTCACAAACTGTATGCCTATCGCCGCCACCCACTTTACCCGACTCACCACCCTGCCGCGCCATACCGACCACTTTTTTACTAATTATCATGTCTCAATCGTAAAAGAGGAAAATGGCGATATTACTCATACTTTCAAACTGGAACCAGGGCGATCGTACCAAGTTATTGCTATTGATTTGGCCAGAAAAGCCGGCTTTGATTCCGACATTCTTGCCAGAGCTGAAGAATTTCTCTATAAAAAAGGGCTAAAACGCGATAGAATGCTTTTGTAACAAAGGTTTTTCAGCACTTATCTAGAGGTTTTGCAGTATGATCAGTTGGTATCTCTCGTCCTTTCTGCTCATATGCTGCCTTGCCACTCTTTCCGGTGAAACCCTTATTCTGCCTAAAGAAGCACATCAGCTCACTCCTGTCCAACAACAATATGAGTATCTGCTCATTGCTTTTCGCCAGAGCCTTGGCGAGGAAAAAAGACCCGCCCAACAGCTCACGGTTGAAGCTACCGACCAAAAAGATAAGCTTTCAACAACCCTCTCTCTATCCTTGCCAACACAAACCGAAATGGCGCTCGAGCTCATGTCGCAACTTGATACTCCTACATATGCGCTTGAAAACCGAGCCCTTTTTGAACCTGCTACCTGGCAAAGCCTTCGGCTTATCGACCAAGAACCAAGCGTTCTCAGCGGCATTGCCCCGGAAATGCAAACTCTTTTGGGTAAAATATTTTTAGCCCGCTTGCTCACAACGCCTATTATTGATGTACAACGCATACAAACCAGACAAGCAGCTATTCAAGCCTTATGTGAAAATCCATCCGTTCTTGCTGATATCATTAGCATCTGTGGCACCATTAAACAGATACAAGAACAACTCCTTGGATTAACCAGCAAAGAACATCCACTTTATGATAAAGGCCTACGCATTTATCAGCATGAGTTTTTCTTTCGCAGCTTTGGCCCACGGGGCAATAAAAGGTGGAACCGTGTGGCCAAAATGTTTGGCGACATTTGGTATGGAGCCGGTATTATCGCGCTGCCCATGCTCAATATAAAGGGAATTTTGGGATATGCTCATACATCAAAAGAAGAAATAGAAAGCAAATTCAATGTTGATCACCGCGTGGTTGCAGCAACACTTGCAACTCTGATTGCGTATAATGCTGGCATCCAGCTTCCTGGTTTCATTGCATGGATACGTGCCCGATTCAAGGCAATGAACTACTTCTACGACGCGCTAACTCCACTTAAAGTCTTTTTTACCGCAACACAACGACTCAAAGAATACTTTGACCAAAATCCAGCACTGCAATGTCTCGGCGATGAAATAGACATTACTCTCACCATAAACCATCCACAAGTAAAAAAATTGCGCGATATTGTTATGGGTAAAGCATTTAACAGCCGAACATCAGCTCATATTTTAGGTGGCGACTTAATTCTCATAATAGACCTGCTCCGCAATTGCCACAAAAGCATTCTCAAAGGAATTGGTATCGTAGGAGCTTTTGATGCATATAGCAGCCTTGCGTCATGGTACCTTAAATCACAAAATAGCGAAGAAAAACCGCTTTGCTTTGCTACTTTTGTTGAAGGTACGGGCAGACCAGTTCTTGAAATACAAAATTTCTGGCATGTACTTTCTCGTGGAACCCCCGTACTAAATTCCATTAAACTTGGCGAGAACAACCCCCAAAACGCCATTATTACTGGCATCTTTGAAAGTGGCAAATCAACCGTTCTTCAAAGTATTGCACTCAACGTCTTATGCGCTCAATCAATTGGAATCGGTCTCGCGCGCAGCTACACTGCAACGCCATACAGCAGCATCAATATTTATGCCAACATCAAAGATGACTTGGCAAATGATCGTTCTCTATTCAAAACAGAACTGTACCGCGCCCTTCAATTACTTGTCCATATAAAACAAATGCCGAGCGGGCATTTTAGCTTTACCATCGCTGACGCAACGTTCACCGGCACAGAGGCTGACGCAGGCCAGGCAGCAGCATATGCTGTCACGCGGTACTTGGGCGAACTGCC
>JAUPVI010000016.1 GCA_030917105.1 Candidatus Babelota bacterium | reverse complement strand
ACAACCAAGGAGCAAGATCAAGGCAATGCAGCTGAGTTTCGCCCAGTAGGCCTTGCTCAGTTAATAAAAAATGCATCACCAGACGAAGTACCAACAACGCTTGATCGTGCGGAAGAACTCCTGGCGCTAGCAAGTCTTGCCCATGTTGATGCTGATCGTGAAGAAAGATTACGTGTTGCTAATGAAAAGTTACATGCAATTAGCGCAATGCTACAAGTAAAATTAAGTAACGCTTACAATAGTTATAGGGCAAGTGGTAGTACAACGGAAATAAGGAGACTTCTCCGCCAAAATCAAAAACGTCTTAAGGACAATGAAGATGCGCTTGCTGCTTATAATAATAAGTCTGTAATAAGTAACGCCCCTTTGGACGTCGCCGCATTCCGTGCTGCGCTTAAAGAAAAAGCAAAAACCCTCGCAGCTCTCGTGGAACGCCGCACGGCAGAACGAGATGCATTGTTGTTCAAACACAACATGTCGTTAGCCAAAAGCTCTATTGAGAATGATACAATTTCTTGGGTAAAAGCACTTGAACGGGCTGAAGCAGAATATGCTAAACGCTCAGCGAGTGATCCTGAGCGTGAAATGCTTGAACAGGCGATCGAATCAATCAAAGCTAATCTTGGGGAACTTGATTCGCCTGAACGTGCAGCAGATTATGTCGCTAGAGAAGCAAAGCTGAAGCGAAGAGCGATAAAAGAGGTGCACGAAAAAGAGGAAGCCACCGCACGCGCAGCAGGCGTTGTTGGTACGCGAAAGACTGTAGTAAAGCAAATAGATCTTCATACTAAGAAGCTTCAAGAAGTTAAAGTGGCCCTTGCAGCCCTTCCTACCGAAACCGCAGGCAGTACGAGCAGTATGTTAAGCAGCAATACTTCAGACTTATCAATGCGGCATGAGCTCAAAAGAATAATGAACGATCTCACAGAAAAGCTCGACAGCCTTACGCGCGATCTTGAGTTTTTGACCGAGGAAGATGGCAAACGCAGAGTTCAGCCCAGCGATTATGAGCACGCCGTCACCCTTTTGTCGGAGGCAGAAGACAGCTTGCGTGAATTTAACACAGCCCATCCAGGGAGGCATGTTGACCTCTCGAAAGATGAAAAAGATCGCCTAGCGGTTCTTACCCATGATGTTAAGAACCGAAAAAAGCAAGCTGATGCAATTAACTCCGCCAAAAATGCCTTCTCTTTAAATTCTTCATTCTCAAAATATGACCTAAAAAAATTACGCGACTTGGAGGCGCAACTCGTCATCGCTACAGCCGCTAACGATACTGAACAAATTGCAGCGCTCAACGTAGAAATAGACGCGACTCGCGCAGAACTAGCACGCCGCAGAGACATGATGATCCTGAAAGAAATAAAATCGGCGAAAGACATCGAAGGGCTCAAGGAAATTTTTGAAGAAGAACTGGCCAGAAACAGCGGTGAAGATGAGCGTGTTTCAGCCCCCGTAATCAACCCGAACTACAATAAAAAGCATCTCAAGGCCCGAAAAGACTTTATGTCCCATCAGCATCTCATGAAAAAAGAGCATTTCATGACCAAGAGAATCAGCAAAAAAGCCATCATCGCCCGGATTAAAGAGTTGAATGATGCATTGAAAGAACCAGATAGGTAGGGGGCTCGTAATAAAACTAGAAAGTGGCTGGCGCAATACTCTCAATGGCTTCCGGAAGCCGAACAAACGTCAGAGGAAGTAGTTCCTGATAAAGGCGTTTTACAAGAAAATCTTGCAAGCGCCGGCATGAGCAGTAGTTTCATGCCAAGCTCAGGTTCCATTTCTTCACCGCAGTATTTTGTTCCGATCCGCATTTCTGCAGAACCACTCAGAGCGGAATTAGGGCTAATGGAAGCAGTCGTAAACCCATTAGATTCGCATACAACGTCAGAGTCCCCTGAATAGGCGAGTGTATAAAGTACGGGTCTATAATTTAAGAGCTTTTCGCTCAAGAGAAGGGCTTCTGTCAAAAACCGATGCGTTTACTCTGCTGGACCCAGACAGGGGGTTGACAGATCGTAAGGAAAGAGTTTGACTAAAGACCTGCCGCGCAAGCGGTTATGTGTGCCAAAAGTTTCGGCATCTATTACAAGGCGATCCTGGTCGTGAACGGGATCATGTTCCATGTGTAGCAGGTGCCGTTTTTTTTACCTACTCGTGGGAGCTTATTATTAACATTCCGGTAGCGTAGTTTTGTTTGCCGGCAATGCGGTTCATAGTCGGTTGGCTCTTAAAAGACTTCATTTTAAAAAACCGCCGGTTCATGGCGGTTTTTTTTATTATTTACATAAAACTGCTTTGTTTTTCGCTACTTATGATACACTAGCGACTGGGTAAAAAAATAGCGGTGGTCTTGTGCGTGCACGAGGCCGTTTTTTAATAAGGTTAAATAGGGCACAGTATGTATCTTTCAGTATTTTTGGCACGCAGTGGGGTTTGCTCGCGGCGCAAAGCGGCCGAATTGGTTAAATCAGGCGATATTTTGGTAAACGGAGTTGCCGTTGTTGATCCTGCCTACCTTGTGCAACCGCAAGATAAGGTGCTTTATATGGATCGCCGCGTTCAGTTAGAGAAGCCAATGTATGTCATGCTCAATAAGCCGCGGGGGGTTGTATCTACGTGTGCTGATGAGAAGCGACGAAAAACAGTGGTTGATATGATTGAACTAAAGATTAACCGCCGCCAGGTACGTTTGTACCCTGTTGGTCGATTGGACAAAGAAACGACTGGTCTGTTGGTACTGACCAATGATGGGGTAACGGCCCAAAAGATGGCCCATCCAAAGTATGAAATTAAAAAAACTTATATCGCAAAGCTTGACCATGAGTTTACGCACGAAGCGTATGAACAACTCAAAAAGGGGATGTTTCTCTATGACGGTCGCTTTGTGCCGGACAAGGTCTACTATCCGCGTAAAAACAACAAATTTGTCGTTGGCCTCGTCGTTCATAGTGGTAAATACCGCGTTATTCGTCGTGCGTTCTATAAATTAGGGTATGAAGTCGATACTCTTGATCGCGTTGGGTATGGTTCGTTGAGTCTACACGGACTAGCGCGCGGTGCATGGCGATTGCTAAGCGCCGATGAAATTAAAGACTTTACGGGGGAATAATAACCTATATGTTTGGACCACTTAAACCTTATCTTAGGCCATACAAATGGCGTATTGTTTGGGCAAGTTTTTGCTCCATATGTAACCAAGTATTTGATATTTCACAAGACGTCCTTATGGGCTTAATGGTTGACGTGGCCTTACAGTCGCAAAACTCTTTTGTCGCGCGTCTGGGCTTTGATACTATTTCAGCCCAGCTGCTCTTTTTTGTGGGGGTTACGGTCCTTAACGGAAGCTTTGAAGCTCTGTTTGAGTATCTCTATACCGATGCTTGGGGAAAGATTGCCCAAGATGTTCAGCATGACATTCGGGTGCAGCTGTATCGACATCTACAGAAATTGCCGCTTTCCTATTTTGAATCGAACTCTATTGGTTCCTTGACCACGGTTGTAAATGACGATGTGAGCCGCCTTGAACAGTTTTTGGATGGAGGCAACTATCAAAGCGTGAGCGCAATCCTTCAGATGATTTCCAGTACCGTAACGGTGGGAATAGTGTTGTTTGCCGTATCGCCGCTTATTATGTGCATTGCCTTTGTGCCAGTTCTTATTGTTGTTGTGCTAAGTTTTTATTTTAAGTATCGCTTAGGAAAGTTGTATAAGCGGGTGCGTCGCGAAGCAGGAAGAATTGGAGGCATTGTGGCTCATAATATCCGTGGCATTGGGACGATTAAAAGCTTTGTAACCCAGCTCTATGAGCAACGGCGAGTAGAAAATGCTAGCGGTGGCTATCGGGATGCTGGTAAGCAGGCGGTGCATACCTCTGCGTTGTTTGTTTCAGCAGTGCGTCTTTCAGTAGCTTCGGGCTATGTTGCTTCGGTTGCTACCGGGGCTTTTTTACTTATGAATGGGGTGTTTACGACAGGTGCCTTTACGACTATGATTTTTGAAGCGCAGCGGCTTATTTGGCCATTCATTGGGCTTCGTGACATCATAGATAGTTATGAGCGCGTTATGGCAGCAGCCTCTCGTATTGCGGGAGTGCTTAAGACGCCTATCGAGACGTTGTATCGTTCAATTATTGTACCGTCTGAAGAAGTTCCTGATCCACTTGATATTGGCGACATTTCCTTCTCGCATGTTTCTTTTTCCTACAAAAGTGGGCGTCCCGTATTGCGAGATATTTCGCTGACAATTCCGGAAAATAAGACGGTTGCGTTTGTGGGTACTACCGGTTGCGGTAAAAGTACCATTGTGAAGCTCTTGTTGCGGTTGTATAACCCGCAAGAAGGGAAGGTTTTTGTGGGAGGTCGGCTCCTGCACGAGGTTGATGCGTACGCACTTCGTCGCAGCATTGGCCTGGTGAGCCAGGAACTTTTTATGATTGCTGGTACCATTCGAGAAAATATCTGTTATGGCCTACAAAAAGTAAGTGATGAACTAGTGGTAGAAGCAGCAAAAGCAGCTGAAATACATGATTTTATTACGCAACTACCAGATGGATATGACACTATGATGGAAGAGCGGGGGCAGATATTTTCTGGTGGCCAGTGCCAACGCATTGCGATTGCACGAGCGTTAGTTCGTCAACCACAACTTCTTATTATGGACGAAGCGACCTCTGCGGTGGATAACGAGACAGAAGAGGCAATTAATAAATCTATTGCTAAAATGCGTCACGAACGGACTATTGTTCTTATTGCACATCGGCTTTCGGCAGTGCGAAATGCTGACGTTATTTATGTCTTGGATAAGGGCATGGTGCTGGAGCAAGGCGACCATGTTGAGTTAATTGCGCGTGGCGGGTTGTATCATCGGCTCTGGAAGATTCAGACTGGTGGGGTTGTATAAATTTTCACAAGAATAGGGTGGCGATGAAGAAGTTCTTAATGTTTTTATGTATGTGCGGTCTGGCGTCGGTATTGTTTGGGCTTAAAGATGGCGGGCGCACAACTAAACCTGCTGCAGCTGCATCGGTTGGTGTGACGCAAAAGGAGGAATCGATCTCTGGTTATCTTAAAAAAAATCGGGCGGCCATTTCTGTTGCTTCAGTAAAGTATCAGGGTAGAGATCGAGACTGTTACTTAATAAATGGCATGGTCAAAAATGAGGGCAGTGCATCAAAATATCAAACTTTTTTGCTCCCTTGTGATGATACTGATAATGATGCCTTTGCGGTTGCGTATGAATTTATGACGGACGCTCCATGTTTTAAAAAAATTTCTCGCACGTATGCTGAAATTGCTGTAATGGTGCAAGAACCTGTTGAGCAGATTAAGCCGCTTCAGGAGGTATGTGTGGTGTATAGTGAAATTCTGAAGAAAGGGGAAGAGTTGGTGTTACCGATTGATTCGCCGGTTTTGGGTTATGCCTGGGCGTTGTTGGCGGAAGAACGGTTTGCTGGCATGAAGCCCGAAGCGTATCAAGCATTGAAAGAGCAGGGGTTTGATGATAGTGATATGAAAAAGATGCTGAGCGGTGTCTACCTCGAGGTCCCAGCCTTTTGTGATGGTCGTAGATGTACTATACATGGCTACCTGACTCGTGACCCATCTGCCCAAGAGTCTTTCTTTCTATGTATTCCATTGGAAAAAACTTATAAAGAAATGCAAGTTCCTGGGCATGGCTTTTCGATTTTTCAAAATTTTGGCCCTGCTGTCTACAGAGTTAATACTACTACTAAGCAGCTCACTCCGGTAAACCGGCAAGAGATTTCGCATATTGAGCAGTGGTTAGACTACTCTACATCCGAGAAAGACTTTTATTTCGCTAAGGGGCTGACGCTCAATGGTTTACCGATACTGTTTTCGTGGCCAGCGGAAACAGTTAAAGACCCCGTTACGGGAAAAGAGTCATATAAATTTGTTGGTACGGACCTTTTGCAGGATAAGCCGGTTGACAATCCTCCTGTTCAGCTAATGGATAAAGAGACCGTTGCTCAGTTGGCTGCAGCGGATGCAAAGGCAGCTCGCGCTCTACAGCGTGATAAGTGGGGTATTGCCGGTGGGACCGCTTTAATGATGATGAGCGTTTTCTTATTGCAACGCAAAATGGCGCGGCTTGTCGCAGCAGAATCAGAGTTACTTGATTTGGAAAACCAAGGAGAAGAGGTTCCTCTAGAGCTGCTAAATGAAGTTGCTTCGCTGCGACGGTGGCGTAAAGGCCTTCAGTTTACTACCGTTGGCGGGATGATCCTTGCAGCGTTCTTTGCTACTCGGGTAATGAGTGCTCCCTCTCTAAGATAACGTTTTATAGAGTAGGCGTACTATTTCCTGCGTAGTTGGTGCGGGGCTCTGGCTGACGCTTGACAGGCAGGGCAGTATTCAGGTAGCCTTATTACATACAAATTTACTTAACAGTATTACTAAGGTACATCTATGGTTTCTTTTATGGTCATGAGCATTGCTCGAAATTGGTGTGGTTGGCGCAAGTAACGTTCTTGTTTCCATCGACGCTCACATTTCAACCGTAAAGAACCATAGTGTGTATCATTTTTTTCTCTGCGCCTAGGCGCACTCCCTTTTTTCTTTTTCTGTTGGTGGCCTAACGGCCAATCATGATCATAAGCCACGTCTGGGCGTTTTGCGTCCATATACGCCGTGGCTTTCATTAATTGTGTTGTGTTGTATTGCTTGCTGTTCTAAATATCGAGCATTGTATTATTTCTAGATTGCTCCGCCGTGGCCCTAATTCAGCCCAAGGTGTATGAGGAGTGGGGTAGTAATTACCCCTTTTTTCTGATACTTTTTTAGCATCTTTTAAGCCGGCGTAATCCAGAAAGGGATGTCGATGTTTGATCTGCGTGTACCAGTAGATGTGCCAGGAGGGTCGCTGTATGGTCGTATTATTGGCCTGCAAGGCAAGCCATTCGTAATACTCCACGGGGGGCCCGGCATGACACATGATTACTTTCTGCCTGATATGCAAGCGCTCTGCCAGAGTGGGTACCAAATTTTTATGTATGATCAGCGAGGCTGTGGTTATTCTAAAGAAAGTATGACCAATCCAGATGCTATCAATATCGATACCTATATCAAAGACTTTGAAGCGTTCTGCGCCCGATTTGAACTTAAAGACATTACATTAATGGGGCATTCTTGGGGCGGCCTTCTGGCCGTTCGTTGTGCTGCAGCCTATCCAGAGTTGGTAACTAACTTAATTTTAGTAAATCCAATGCCCCTTTCTTCAGAAGGATATGCGGACTTTGTTGCTCAATGCACAAAGCGTCTCGAGCCGTATCAAGAAGAGCTGGGAATTGTACGGCGGTCGGATCAGTATCGCGAAGGCGAGGTTGAAGCGGCCAATCTTTATTATAGTCTTATTTTTCGCGCCTACTTTGCAAATCATAGAAAGATTGAAGGTTTGCGGTCGGTGCCGGAGTACAACAAGTTAATGGCGCCTAATTGGCAGAGAGTGGAAGAACTTTTTAGAAAAAATCTCATCTCAAAGCCATTTGATTTTCATGAAGACCTTTCTAAGATAACGGCGAACACGCTCTTTATTCATGGTGATGCTGACCCAACTCCGCGCGAATGGATTGATAAAATGCGGGCAATGATCCCAGACTCAAAATTTCGCGAAATCGAGAAAGCTGGTCACTTCCCTTGGGTTGAACAACCTTCTAAATTTTTTCTTTATGTACAAGTGTTTTTGGTACAGGTGTCGATGGCGCAAGAGGTTGCCCATTCGGCATCGGATGTTTCTGATTTTTCAGAGTAGGAGTCTGTTATGGTTTTTGTAAGAATGGTGCGAATCACAGTCTTGGCAAGTATGACTATGGCGCTCTCCGCAGCGGCACAGTCTCCTCGTGTGGTAGTCGTGGGAGCTGGCATTGCTGGATTAACCACCGCATATCGATTGCAGCAAAAAGGAATTGACGTACAGGTGTATGAAGCACGCGGCCGTGTTGGTGGGCGGATCCTTTCAGCAATGATTGGTGGCATGCCAATTGAACTTGGTGGTCATAACCTTACAGATGGTGGCGCGGCGGAGAATGTGTATCAGCTTATTAGTGAATTGGGGCTTGATTTAGTGACGCGTAGTATGCCGCTCAATGAGTCTTATTTTGATGGTAAGAATCTTGTTTCGTTGCGTCACTTATTGAATGCAAAAAAGTTTGATCCACTGACCCTACAAATTCAGTTAACTGATCTTGCAATGAATGCCTTAAATATGCGGGAAGTGCTTGATGGTGTATTGCCAAAAGATGATATCTTAAATGGAATCTTGGCGACCCGGTTAGCGGCGTATGAAGGTGCACCGGTTGAGCAACTTTCACCGTGGTATACTGAAACGTTATATCACATGCTTCTTGGCGGTCTTGCCGCAACGCGTCCGGCAGATGATAACATGACGCAGCACGTAACGGTGAGCGGTGGTAACAGTTTGTTGCTGCAGAAAATGGCGCAAGCGTTGGGTGATCGAGTGCATTTGAATAGCGCGTTGACTGCGGTGGTAACTAATTCTGATAAATCAATGACTCTTACATTTAATAGCAGCACACAAGTTGTGGCTGATATTGTGGTGCTTGCTATTCCGTGCTCGTTGTTTGGTGGTATTACGTTTGATGCTGCAACACTGCCAGCGGATCGTGTGCAGGCTATATCACAAGTGAGCTACACCACAAATGCCAAGGTATTAATTCCATTTTCTCCTTCTCTTATTAGTAGTAGCGGCGATGTTGTGGGAGAAAGTATGGTTAGCGTGGTTGATGCGCAGCATGGTCTGGTTACTACCTACCTAACGGGTATGCAGGGATTATTTACACCGGAAACGATACACGATGTCTATACCACTATTCGGCCGCTTATCAGCACGGCGCTTGTTGATGTATGTCCGCCAGTTGCAGAACCAGTGTATGCGCAAGACAAGCAAGGAGTATCCTATACGGGGCCGGTTGGGTATAGTTGGGTGAATGACCCGTGGGTTCGCGGTTCATATTCGTATGTTGCAGCAGGCCAAGAAATGGTGTTTGCTATGGTTACCGAGGTTGCCGGTGAGCCAGTAAAAGCACTCTTTACACCGGTACATAACAAAGTGTACTTTGCCGGCGAACACGCCTCGGTACTTATGGATGTGACGGGGACTATCGAGGCTGCGTGTGAATCGGGTGAACGAACTGCACGGATGATTGTAAAAGCTGTTTTGTGATTGTGGGTGATGAATGAAAATACTAGAGACAGAGCGTCTTATTCTACGCACGTGGCGTGAGGCGGACATCGAGCCGTATCTTGCTATTAATCAAGATCCTAAAGTTTTTGAATGGGGCCTGGGAATACCAATGGCACGTGAGCGTGTTGAAACATTTATCGCTGATATGAACAAGGGTTTTGCCACGGATCGCTTTTCTGCGTTTGCGGTAGAAGAGAAATCTTCCGGCAACCTTATCGGTTATGTTGGTCTATGCAGAGTGCCATGGGAATCACATTTTACCCCTGCGATTGAAATTGGCTGGCGGCTTGCGTCCTCCTCCTGGGGTAAAGGATATGCAACGGAGGCGGCGCGCGCTGTTCTGCAGTATGGGTTTGAGGTTTTGAAACTGGATGAAGTTGTTTCGTTTACGTCGCCGTTAAATGTGCGTTCGCAACGTGTGATGGAAAAAATTGGTATGACACGTGATATGAAGGGTGACTTTAATCATCCGCGGTTAGCAGCCGATCATCGTCTCTTGCAGCATGGTCTGTATCGTATTCGACGGCCTTAGCGATTACTGGTTTTATTGCTGCAAGCGCTTTTGCCCATTTTTTCTCCTGCGCCTTTTTGTGTGCTATGAGTTTTCTCGTTCTTTTTATTCGCCGGCTGTTGGGTTAAGCAGCGCGAACAACTCACTTGCATCGGCCTTGCCTTCCTCTTGGGCTTTTTGATCAAGAAAATCTTTGTTTACTATAGCAGTATCGTATGGTGTTTTACCGTCTTTATTTAAAGCGTCTTTATCGGCACCGGCTGCAATGAGTTTTTCTGCAATGGCGAGAATTTCTGAATAGGAACCCGCGAAATATTGGTTATCATGTTTTGGGATTAATGCTCGATGTAGCGGGGTATTTTTGAATGCCCCTGCTGGTCGGTTTACGTCGGCGTTGTGTGCAAGAAGTATCTCTACTGCTTTAACATTTCCATTAATAGCGGCAACGGACAATGGGGTTCTATTACCGGCTATCGTCGCGACGTTTGGGTCGGCTTTATACGTACCCAACAGGAGTGATAGCATACTTGTATCATATTCTAATTTTCCATCATCACTATCGCTTGGTACGGCAATTGAGAGTGCTGCAATGAGTGCAGTGTTATTGTGCTCGGGCATATTCACATTGGCTTTCTTTTTCATAATAGCTTTTACCAAAGCGGCCGCTTTTTCTAAATCGCTCTGGCCGCTTTTTATTGCTGCAACGAGCGGTAATTGCTCTCTATTGTCTGCTTCGTTCATATCATAAATATGGCTAAGAAGGATTGTTGCTACATCAAAGTCTTGCTTGCTACTAAGTGCGTACACAAATAGATCAGCTGCAATTGGCTTAATCTCGCTGGTTAGCGGAGCGCTGGCTTTTAATAAATTGTATACGGCAGAGATGCCTTTTTTTTCTTTGATCGTCAAGAGCTCTTGTGGTGTCATTTTAGAAATATCTACCGATATGCCCTTGTTCGCAAAAGCAGTACGTAAATCTTCGCCAAATTCTGGGAGTACTGCATATCCAGCAACCACAACTTGTGGAGCAAGCTCCTGCATTTTTGTATCGATGGCAGCGGCTCTCTGGAGTAATATTGAAATAATTTCTTTAGTAGATAAGGTCATAGAACGTGTTGCGTGCTGCATGGCAAGGACAAGTGCGGTGTTGCCGTCATTATCTGGTATGTTTACGTCTACACCATTCAATTGAATGATGTCGGAGACTGCATGGCTAAAGTCTTTTTCTACAAGCTCCATAAGCGCCGTTTTGCCTTTTTCATTTTTGGCATTTACGTTGATACCAAGTTTGTCTACTACGCTCTGCACATTGGCAACCGATTTGATGCTGTTAAGCGGGCTAATTTTCATAATGAGGTGGAATAAGTGGAATTGCTGACGTGCTTCACTTAGGCGCGCACCAAGTGAGTGCAGTTGCGCTGCCATTTCGTATTTACTGGTTTCTAAGGCAAATTCAAGGTTGGTATCTAGTGTTTCTTGCTCTTTTGTTGTGAGTGGTGATCGTCCAAGAGCAATGAGCGCCTGAGCCTTAGCGGCGTCAATCCTTGTGAAGTAGTTAGTAGCCTCCATGAATTTTTTGTGGAGGATGGCTTGTAGCTGCTCTTCGTTGCCGCCAAGTTCGCGATATTTTCTAACATCGGCGGCGCTGATTTGATCTGCGAATTGGACTGTTCGGAGTAATTCCCTTGCGTCTTCCTGGCTTTTTGCTACTTCTTTTTTCTGCTGTTCTGCTTGAAACGGGGCACGCATTTGGTCCATAAGCGATGATCGTGGATCAATCCATGGCCGCAGCGCAGATGCCGCTTTTTCTGCTTTTTGATATATGAAGTCTCCAAAATCTTTGTGCGTGAGGAGCGATGGATATTTATCCAGGATTTTTTGAATAATGCGGGTACGTTTCGCAATGTCGCCAGCTTTTTCATAATCTGCTGCAAGCTTAAATAACAGGGTTTGTTGGTATCTATCTGTTAGTCTGTCATAGGCAACGTCGTGGTTTAATAATATATCTACGGCTTCTTCATCTTCAAGGATAGCCGCTTTATAAAGCGGGGTGTTTTCCCAGAAGTAGTGGTTTTGTGCTGATTGCGTTTCGACAAAGTCTCTGTGTGCCTGCGGGGTTATTTTTGCTATCAGCTGCCTGAATGCCTGCGAGTGTTTTTTAAGCTGTGCTAGTGTAATACCGCCGAGTGTTGTTCGTGCATTATTTTGGTCGGTTCCATAACTGCGTTCGTGGGCAAAAGGGTCTACATGCGTAATAAGTTGGTCAACGTGGCCGGGGTTAATCGACGCGTCAGTGTTTAGAGCGCTTTGCAAAAGATTGATGGTTGCTTCACTGTCATTGAAGCCGCGCGTGCGATTGTTCTCTTTCTCCTGCTGTATCTGTTCTTGCAGGGTGAGTTGAGTGGTTACTTGTGGACTCAGTTTTCCTCTTTTGCCTGAGAATAAAGTTTTTCCGCTAGAATCTGTGTTGTTGCCAGTACCGGAAAATCCTTTTGCCAGGAGCGCTGCGCTTGCCAGCGTGCCGAGGGCGTGGAGAACGAGGCGGAGCCGTGTTTTGCCTAATTGCGCCTTAACTTCCATGAATTCTTCCCGTGCTTCTTCATAGGCCGCTTTATTTCTCGGGCTAGGGAATTCTTCAAGCTGTTCTTTTAAGCTTTGCATTTCTTGCCATGCGCCCAAAAACTTGTAGCCAAAACCACCAACGCCCAGTATGCCGAGCGCCATCATGGGATTGCTGCGTGCCGGAAGAGAATGGGGAGCGGATGCGGCGATAGTGGTTACGACGGCTACTATAAGACAGAGCTTTTTCATGAATACTCCAGGGAAAACGATAGATTTTACG
>JAUPVI010000015.1 GCA_030917105.1 Candidatus Babelota bacterium | reverse complement strand
CCCGGTAATTTACTAGGCAGATCGAGCGAAAACCAGTAGAATCGATTGCAGTAAACTCCTCAGTATTTCAGCGGAAGAAAGGCCGTATGTTCAAAGGAACTCTCATCACTATTGAAGGCATCGACGGCGCCGGCAAATCGGTACTCCTTAACGCCCTGGCCAAAGCTCTCATCAAAGAACACCATCCAGTCCTTGTTACCAAGGAGCCGGGAGGGACTCACCTGGGCAAAATGCTCAAAAAAGTCTTGTTGGAAGAAGAACAAGCATGTGACCCGCGGGTTGAGTACCTTCTGTTTGCCGCTGACCGAGCCGAACATTTCCAAAAACTAGTCATCCCAGCCCTTATGCGAGGCGACATCGTCATTTCTGACCGCATGGCAGATTCGGCAGTAGCCTATCAAGGCTATGGACAAGGGATCGATCCACACCTCATTCAAACCGTAAACCACTTTGCTATGCACGGCATAAAACCAGACATCACTCTCTACTTGCGCATATCGCCACACGAAGCACGCATGCGCTTCATGAAACGGCAAGAAGCCCAAGATCACAGCACCATGGAACGCAAGGGGGAAGAGTTCTGGGAACGAGTAGCCCATGGCTACGAGCAACTTTCAATTAACTCCAATCGTATTCATGCTATTAACGCTACCGCATCACCAGAAGCCGTTTTTGCCGCTGCATATACCATTGTCACCACATTTCTGCGAACGAAGAGGCTATGAGCAACTTGATTAATGCCGCCGCCACCGCTTTAATTTGCATTGGACCGCGCGATGAGATAATCGAATTTGCCATTGGGCACCTTCAAGACATCATGTGTCCACACCGACAGGCACAGCCGGGCTCTGCATGCCGTTGCGCAGTTTGTCACGCTATCACACTCCATCAATCAAGCGCTGTTACCTGGATTGAACCGGCCAATGACTACCTTTTGGAAGATATCGAACCGGTATTTAATGCCATTCGCTATCAACTCGATGAAGGGGCTCGGCACGCATTTGTATTCGTAAACGCTCACTTATTATCTGTTGCCTGTGCAAATCGCCTCCTTAAAGTAGTAGAAGAACCACCTCGAGGATACTTCTTCATGTTCTTGGCCAATGACTATGCTGCGCTCCTGCCGACTATCCAGTCCCGCGGCACCGTCACCTATCAATCTGTACACCAAACTCCAATGCTTGGCGGCCTTCTTGCCTACTTCACTGATCCAGAAAAGCAACAAGATCCTGCCGGCCTTGATACTCTCCTACGAAACGAAACAATTAGTCTTGCCGAAACACGTCTTTTAGTACACCAACTCGCCACCATCATCGATTATACCCAGTATCGCCAACCAGCGCTGGCTCGCCAGACACTGGATACTGCTCAGCGGAATTTCCCGCAGGCTGGTGGCGCTCAACACTTCCTGCGCTGGTTATTTATGGCGCTACATGCCGCCCGATTTATCGAGTAGTCCTCTATGATGAATTTGCGCACAGTATTCTTAAACGCGCTCATGCTCCAAATACTCCTGAGCATCGCGGCGTTACCATTCCTCCTTTGGTGGCATATGCCATACCCTCTGTTGAGTATTGTTGGCAATCTAGTTCATCCTATCTTTTTGACAGCATTTCTTTTTCTAGCAAGCATCTTATTTTTTGCCGTACTTTTTGGCCTCCCACATGCCACACTTAGCAGCCTCTTATCTCTGGTTACCAATGTCTGGGACCACCTCCTCGATACCCCACTTCCTGCCGGATGGATTGCACTGCGCTGGTGGTATTTACTCCCGGCAGCCAGCTTCGCAGCCATTATCATCACTCACCTATTCCAAGGATTTCGTTGGCACCATGCTAAAAAGGCAGGGGTACTGCTACTTATACTTAATGTAAGTGCCGGACTCTGGCAGACTAAGGCCTCAAATGGCCCTGCGCTATCTATTTTACGTAAAGGGGAATATACGCTACTGTTTGTGCCCAACCCGGACAATTCAATAGATATTGTAGATCATGGCTATATTGGACGCTCACGAGATACGAAAGCGGTAATTCATTACGACATTCTACCCCACCTTCTCTTTACGTATGGGTCCCCACCAAGGGTATCTCTGAACGGGTATGGAAAACGCGTAACGGTAGCCAAAAAGCTGCTTACGGCAGCTCTCTATTAAGGTTTTTGGGAAGGTGTCGGAGCCGGTGCCGGAGTACTGCGGCCACCAAACCATGCAAAGGCTTCTGGTTTAAATTTATTAAGCAACAAAGCTCCTGCAAGCAATACCCCTATCGCTACAAGAATCATAACCTTCTTATTTGGACCAGTTCGTGGGCGAGCAGAAGACAAAAGAGGCTCTGCCTCTTCAGCATCTTCATCCCTCATCATTTGGCGAGCAGAACGTGATGCTGCGGACCTTTGTTGGTGCCCCATATCAGGAACAATCTCAGTAAAAGCCGCCTTATCAATTGCAGACGATTGCTGAATCATCTGCTGATCTTCAACAGGCAGGCCTGCTATCTCGTTGCGAATACGTGATACCGACTCAATATCAGCCATCTCACGAGCTACCAGATCACAGTCATTAGAAAGATAGCTGATTTGGTCCGCAACACTGAAGTACGCTTCAAGTTTTTTATGCATTTCGGGAGTTATTTGACCGGCAGCATCATCAATCTTTTTCTTGACCATTTCAGCACACTTCATTGCCACAACCGTCGGCTGTGCTGCCTGGGCTTCTTCAAGAGAAACTCCTTCTTGTGCCAGAAGATCTACTCCCTTTTTAACCTGCACTGCAATAGCATCGTTAAGCTTCTTCATTAGTGGCTCACGCTTCAAATCTTGGCGGATTTCTTCCATTGAAAAACTCACCAGCAAGAGTTTGAGCCTGCCCGCAAAATTTTTGTCTTTATCAAGGATTTTGCGACCCCACTCACCTATAGAAAATACCAATTCATCTGTTGAAAAGCGGAATTTCTCCTGCACATACGCGTTGTACTTTTTTAAAAAAACACCAACGCCGGTAGCGACACTTGAGTCATCTTCACTACTGTAGGCCAAATTTTGAAATATTTTAAAGAAAATTTCCTCTTCAACACCGTCAGTTGTTGTTCCATATTTCTTCTCAAGATGGTTCCTGAAACTTGCAATAAACGTAGCGAGTCCAGAGGTTGCCACTGCTCGTTCTTTTTCAAGCTCGCTCATTACTTCTTTTGCTACAAGAGCCTGCGCTCGCAAACCGTGGTCACCCTCGGCAGCCTCAAGGTATAAGCGAAATGTTAATTCGCGATGCTGGGACACGGTTGGCATGCCTGGACGTTGTAAACGATCGCTAAATTTTGCAGCATTTTTTATAACAGTAGACCCATACAAATGAATATCTTCAATCGACATATCACCCGGAATAACTTCTTCCACTGCAGCCACTTCTTTCAGAGCAAGATTTTCAGCCTCCACTGGCGCTTTCATTTCACCTGTCAAGCTAAGCGTTTCCAGCGGAAGGTCATCTACAGGACGATCTGCTTGAGTCACATAATTTTTGACCGTTTTTACCTGCTCTTGCGCAAGCCCTAAAT
The DNA here is from genome assembly GCA_030917105.1 of Candidatus Babelota bacterium. Classification (GTDB taxonomy): domain Bacteria; phylum Babelota; class Babeliae; order Babelales; family JAUPTZ01; genus JAUPTZ01. The sequence continues at coordinate 9,453 of JAUPVI010000015.1, read as the reverse complement.
GAGCCTTAATTTGTCGCGCTTCAGTCGAATTTGTCATACTCAACTTTTCATAATCAGCAAAAACACTACTCAATAATTTTTCTTTTTGCTGCGCTGATAACCGAACATCACGTATGATGCCATCAGCACGCCCTGCAAGCCGCCCTTGATTGTAAAGACGTGTATTTTGCTGCATTGGAACACGTGCAAACACCACGCTGGAGATAGCGCATAAGCTGGCTACCAGTACCACAGAATTCATTTTTTGCCATTTCATACATCACCTCTTACAACGTTATTCCTATACCACACCACAGATGCAGCGAATCGAGCACTGTCGGGTTGCTCGCAAACTCGTAAGCAGCTCCCAAACGTATGGTCATCGTTGCAACATCATGGATAAATGTGCTGTTATAATCAACAAACAAGGTATTTGATGCCACTTGCGGCATCGCACCACTATCAATATTAAACTCAATATCCTGAACTACTGCAGGGCTCGTAGACACAGCAAGATCATCTATACTAAACCGGTCACTAATGTGTGCCGCTGAAAGCCACAGGGGGGCTGAAGTATGAGAAAGTCCTTGCGGTGATGGCACAGCAAATGTCCGCTCAATTGCAGTAGAAAACGTCACTTGCTCAGCAACTCGCCACCAGTATAAATACCCAACGTTAAGACGGTGCTGCCCAAAGATTAACTCAAGACCGCTAATACTCTGGCCAGTCGGCCCAGGTGTCACCAATGCATCTCGTATGAAAAAGTTGCCACCATTTGATGCCTTAAGTGTTACGTTTGCGATATCAGGAATCAGGCTCGTATCCATGTAGACCAAGAAACGTGAAAACGGCTGGCCTTTCAGGTCAAACAACCGCGGCTGATGCGACTGAAAATGGTAGCGATACCCCAAGTAACCTACGTATGAAAGTAAACAATTTTTACTAAGATTAAACAGCGGCACTACTGTTTTAATACTTGCACCAAGACCGCATGATCCCTGTGAGCCGATAAGCGGCTCAAAAAGATATTGTCCCGTTGGTCGTCCACCAATCGGCACCACTGCCTCCAAAGCAATTTGCTGTAAGCTTTCCATCGGCCCGTCAATATCAAGCCCCAACTGACACACCATATCGTCAAATCCAGTCAACGTCTGCGCAGCGTTTGACCATTTACCAGAACGCCAGTTATCCCAATTAAGCACTGGCAACGCGGAGCCAAACGGCGAAAGGGGATCGATTTGGTTTACGGAGGTTTGCCGCTCAGAAACACGCAAGTTATGCGTGACTTGCATCAGCGGCAACGCAACCGCAGCCCACAATCCTTGCAATAATTCATCAAGCAGATACTGTGCGCGAAGACACAGGCCAATTGCTGAACGATGCGGATCCACTGCTAGCGCTGACTGGTAGTTCGTGTCATCAACGGTCTGAATGTGAAACCAGTCAGAATTAATATCTCCATCCTCTGCCTGATCAATCATTACGCTACGCTTTTCATCTCCCAGGAAAAAAGGAGCACTCTTCGTACCATTCAACGATTCTTGAAAAATAAGACTATGCCCCAAAAGCACTACCCGTTTGTGCTTTTTATCATGCGTAGCCAACAAAGAAAAACCATCGGTATACAAAACGGAAGAGCTAATCGAACGAGGAATAAATACCGTGCGCGGCGGTTCAATGCGCGCAATACAGGTATTGATTAAACCTGCTGCGATAACAACCCAAAAGAGAGCGTGCTTCATCCAGCCACCCCTACTGATCCAGGCGCTTTTTCACCAATACCGTACCATTGTCCAACTGCCTTATCCCGCCCTTCAAGAGTCATCGAAGCGCGCTCATTGATATCTTGCAGCATCTTACTCGATTGCATTGGGAGGACAATTTTGCTTGCGTCAAGCTCACCACTCATAGCACGTTGTACGTCAATGAGAGCCTCTTTCATATAACGCTCTTCCTGAGCATCATCCCCCTCTTTGACCGTAGAAAGAAAGTCATTCATCAGCTTACGAAAAGCAGTTTTAAGCCCAGGAATTTTTGTAAGAAAAACTGCAAGTTTTACTTTTGCAGAGCCGGCAAAATCTCGTATCCCTTTTTGAATCTTACCAATTTTTTTAATTGCAAAGTCGCTCAAGCGATGTGTATATGCCACCAGCGCTTTTGTGGTTGCTGAAAATCGGTTAGCCACCTTATCGCTCTGCTTAAACAAGTCAACGGAAGCTGGCTTAAGATCCTCAATAAGGTTTGCCATATCACTCAGTCCATTAAGCGCCTCATCGAATCCCCCATCAATATCCCCCTTGGTTCTAAGCTTGTTTGCCCCTTGCTGTCCACGATAAGACAGCGTTGCGACAGTATCACGAATCTTTTGTAATGCGCCTGGTTCACGCGCTTGCTTCTCTTGGGCAGGACCAATGTCAGTACGGAGCATGCCTTTTTCGTCAAAAACAATATCTGACTCTCTCAATGAAACTTCAGCTGCCGTTTTTTTAACAAGCCGCTCTTGATTCTGCAAAGATACTACTACCTGTAATCGAGCCCATATATACAGCCACAATAACTTATAGAGCGCCTGATAAATTTGAGGGCTACACTTCACCTGCGCAATCCTACGTCGTCCTGCATTTGTCAGACCGAAAACAGACTTATACGTAAAAGCTGTATGCGGAGACCAAGTATTAATCACATTAAGAAGCTGCCGATAACTTTTTGCAACGGCTTCCTGATTTTCAACCGACAGGCCAAGCTTCTCGAGATTTCCGCGTACGACCGCAACCCCTTCTTGCAATTTCCCAAGGACTTTTTCCTTATTCCGTGGAGGAATCATGCCCCATGCAAGACCATTGATATAGCAATTTTGAAGCATTATCGTCTTATACAGTTTTGATGCAGCCATAACACCACTGAGCTTACCAATAGCCTCCTTCACCACGGGAGCCAAAGACTTAGATTCAAAAAAATCTATATCCCCAAGCAAAAGCGCAAGACGAGCCTCAAAAGAACGCCGCCTATCTACTTCAAACGGCTTTGAAGATGGTCCCGGCATAGATCCCCGACTATCTTTTTCTCCTACAGGCACATCAAGCATAATATGGCGCAATAATCGCTGTCCTTTATACTCCTGTGCAAGAACTGCCTGCATGTCAGCATAGTCCATGAAAGAAGCTTTCTTGCCGCGACACATGCGCTCACCAAGACGGTAGAGAACACCAACTAAAATACTCAGGATATGCGTGTCATACAGCGCGGCTGAAGAGGCTTGAATTGCATCTGGATATTGGAAAAAATTATCTGGAACGCGCACCGATTCTAAACGGGCTTGGAATAAAAAGAGCACGTTGCCTATATTGTCTAATTTCTTTTGCGCGACACTATACGTTTCTTCATGTGCGCGAACACGAGAGGCCCTTGCAACTTCTCGCCACTCGGCCGGATTAAACCCAGCATTCAGCTTAACTATCTCCGGCACTTCACCACTAAGGTATTCAGATTCTTCTAGCAACAAGAGATCTGTTTGGCCAACAGTAAAACGCTTTCCATAGACAAGTGTTTGATAGTCGCGCGCTGCTTGAACCCGCTCATCATACTCTCGCCGATAAAAAGCAGCCAAAATAGCAAAAAATCGATTCCGACACTGCATGTCTGACAAGGAAGCACCGTTAATAACACGGGCCTCTTTCGTATCAAAAGAAGGAGCCCCTAAAACACTCATCAATAAATAGTTATACGAAACGTGCTTAGTCAACTTCAGCAGCGCCTGCAAATATTCAGCACCATCAGCCCCAATATCTGCAAGAATTATCCATTCCGCAACCTCATCGTTTGCTCCAGGGAACATATCGGGTTTGTCGGCAAGTTTTTGTATTTGCTTGGTAAGATTCGTAAACGGAGCACTCTTCGCGTCTGCCTTTTTCCATTCTAGCCACAGCGCGCGCGTCTCCTTTCGGAGGTGTTGTATTTTTTTAACCACTGACTCACTCATAAGAGCAAAGGAAGTTTCAAGGGCAAGCAGTGAGTCCTTAAGATCCCATTTATCAACCGGCAACGCCGCCAGCACTTCAAGTGGGTTTTTCCATTCAGCATCCACCGGAATTGATACATAAGAAGACTCAGCTGATATTTTTGCAGCCGAATCAACTGCCAGGGCTTCAGATGCAGCAGGCTCAACTACTTTGTCACTTAGCAATCCTGGCACCACCGATTGTGCTGCTATTGGTTCACTCGGTGCAGCTTGGGTAGTTGTCGATTGCTCCGCAGCAGCTTTTGGGTCAGACGCTGTGAGCAATGCATTTCCTATCGCTGAACCACCCATATCATCAAGGTCATAGTGTGCGAGAATGTCTGACGCTCTGAGCAAATCCGCCATAAAAAATGGTAATCCGCTCATATAAGCCCAGAATAATATAAGAACAGGTGTATACCTCAAGGCGGTGCTCCTTTGCATTATGCCCACGATTCAATCATACCCGGAGCAAATTTATTCACTAACGTACGTATCACTGGCAAAGCCGTACCAACACCAGGATGAATACGACTAACGGCACGCATACGCATTTCAAATTCAGCACGCACTGGCACCATTTCTTTGAAGCGAGAAAGGTGCTTGCTAATGCCAACAGCCATAGAACCAAAAAGTGAACTTGTTTTGACGTACTCTTGAGTACGAAGCAATGTTGATTCACGAAGTAAGGCAGTAACACCAATTCGTGATGACTCAGTTTCCGTCGGTTTCTTCGGGTCAATAGAATTTATACGAGAAGTTGCTTCTTCAAGTGCAGCACGCGCTTCATGCAAAGAAAATTCTAAATCCAAACGCCCCTGATCTTTGCGGTATGACTCATGCCGCTGATTAGAAACCTTTACAAAAGCCTGAATCAACTCGTCAGTCTTTCCTTTTACTTTCCGCGACTGCTCTTCGTCTGCCAACGCCTCTTCATAGTCAATTTTACGTTGCGTAATAAGTTCCGTCTTATCAACCTCTTTGCCATCTTCTTTCCAGATGATTTTCATCTGGCGGCGGCATTTCTCAATCTGCCGTTGATACTTATCGATAGCAACCAAAGACTTCGCGGCAGCATCTTGTTCTTTTTCTTGAATTGCCTTGCAACGATCTTCAAAGTCTTTTCTATCGCTTAGGCTGTCGCTATCTGCTCCAGCAGCAGCTAAATCAACAACCGGGCCCGCCTTATCGGCGGCCTCTTTCGAATTGTGCACATACCCTTGAAGAACAAACATTTCTTCTTCTTTTTGATTCACAAAGCTTTTGGCCGACATAACCCACAAACCATCCAACATTCGCTCAAAATCTTTATGCAAATCGATCATAACATCGTAGTACGCCAAAATTTTGGTGCGCGCATCAGTCAAAAGAGCTTCCAGTTTTTCCGGCGTAGCCCCATTACGTTGCGCAACAAAAGCGTCAAGCGAGCTGCGCATGGTATCCCTGCCTTTGTCGCCAGCAGCCATATCATTCAGAATTTTGATAGTCTTCGTCGCTTCTTCATACCCATATTTTAGCTCTTCTATAGGGTACCGCATGCGCTCGGGCATGCCACGAACGGCAATTAAAAGCTGCTTCTCGCCATCGATTGCTGCTTTGACTTTTGCCCAATATGCCAACTTCTTCAACGCTTCTGGGTCATTATTCTTTAACTTCCCAAGATCGTTTTCAGCAACATCAAGGCGAGCCTGCAAAGCAAGGATATTTTTACTATATTCTTCTATTTTTTTTGATTTGAAGGCCTGCATTACCCTGGCCAATTGCTCAACATTTTCGATGTCAGTCGGTTCTGCATCGCTCTTTGGCAACTCTTCTTTTAAATCAAGAGCGGCTACTTCCTTACCTGCGGCCACCAATACATCTCCCGCATCCTTTACCGCCACTGCTGGTACGATTGAAGGAGCAACCTCAGCACCAGAAGCTACCGGCTTTGCAGGCAACTTTAGAGGACCTGCCGCAGCAACAGAAGTACTCCCCACCGCGAAGCTATTCATCAAACAAGACCCTAAGCACAGGGCTACTACTTTTATTTTCATGGGTACACTTCCTTATTTTGCTTTTGCCGGCAGCACTACACCTAACGGAGGACAATCGGCCTCTATTTGGGCTCTGTGTGGTGTAAATTTAGGCTTATTTGCTAAGTTTAACAGCGCATCTCGATATAAATTCCCTACTCGTTGAGCCGCTTTGACATGAATAGTTACGGTATCGCTAATCAACGATTTAATAACTTTTGAGCACTCGGCACTATCTTTAAAGTATTGGCCGGCAATAGCGTAGAAATCTGTTGTTGGTCGTTCCATCAATAAACCGAGTGGCAACTTCAAGAAACTAGCCTCTGGGCTATCCAGATAGGCTTGCGCAAATTTTTGCCGGCGCTCTTTTTCCATGATTTTTGCGGTAAGCTCCGCATTCATTTCATTATTACCACGGACAACTTCGATGTATCGCCACAGCGTTTGAAAGAAGATTACCGCAACAATTTTTGCAGCGTCTGTTGCCCCGGTTTCGTTCGTGCAATAGTATACATAGTTGCCAGCATACACGACTTTTGGTAGTGCATTATATTCACCAAGTGGGCGATCTGGACCAATTAATTCTCTAAATTCTTTTGTCTTCAGTTGGACATGTATACCAACCGCATCCTGCGCTTCAAAATCAAAGCGACCAAAATCATGAAGCGCCTGACGCATCACAATGTCTTCAATGGCGTCACGCACTGGCTCAAATTTGGCAAGACGTTCATCGCGTGCTTGTTCTGGCAACCGCCCAAGTTGCATAGCATACATCTGAGCAAGCATTGCTGCCCGTACAATAAATGGCTTATTCGGCATATCCTGGGTTTCAAGCTTATCCCAGTTGATTTGTTTTTGGCTCAAAAATTCACCCAAGAGAGCAGCTTCTTCCACAGAACGGCACTCCAGCCCCGTTACTGAACAACCAAGACCACGCTGCACACTACCATCTGGGCCGAAAATAATCCCATCCCCTTGCACAATGAGCTTCCACATACTATCAAGCTTACGATGGAGATATAATTCGTCACGCGCTGGATTCATACTTTGAGGAATACATTTACGAGAAACGTTCCGAAGCAATTCGCCCAAAGATGGCATATTTTCTTCGATGGCCGCTGATATACCACCAATAGCTCGACTATCACGACGCCATGCTGCAAATAAACGCAGTGTTAAAATACCAACGTCGGCAACATAGGAAAACCCTTGTATAAAACGATTACTACTGTTTTTGCCATCGCGCCAGCTTTTACGATAATGCTCACCGGCATGCTTGAGGAGCAAAAATAACTTTAATGCGTACACAAGCCCTGGTGTCATTCTAAAGCTAAACAAGCGTTCCAAAAGATGTTTTTTTCGATCAGCATTTGGCGATTCATTAAAGAAGTCAATTGATTTTTCGCCATCTTCTGAGTCAAAGTCATCACCACTAAAAAGCTCTGCAAACCTATCTTGAATCATCTTTAAAAACATCGTCTTTGCTTGTGCTGCCGCGGGCGATAGCGAGCCAGTATCGGTCCAGTCAAAATAGATACGCTGCGGCGCAGGAAGGGGTAGAAATGGTGAACCAGCACCAGCACCACCAAGGTCAAGAACCACGCTAACGGACAGTGGCAGCGGCAATGCAATGCGTCCAGTCGAATAAAAATCAAGCTCTTTTAAACTATCAAGAAGACCACTCCCCACTTTTAGAGGGGAAGACTTTCCACCGGAATTAAGAAATGCTTCTAGTAGCTGAGCAACCGGCTCAGTAGTGGGCAATGCCGATGAGGCAACAAAAAAAAGGGCAACGTACAAAGGCAGACGTAGGTGTTTCATAAGCAATTCCCGTGTTAATGCGATCGGATCGATCTTCTAAACGGGGTCATGCTAGCAACAGCAAAAAAGTTGTTGCAATAGTTCTGCAATACCGGCTTTTTATGCCCTCAGCCCTTGCAAGCTGTCATTGCAGGGTATCAGAGCCACCAGAACGACTTGCTTGAAGCATAATTACGGGCTATTGTGAGTATAGGCAAGCTATCTCTGTCAGCCGTTAGCCTGCTACTGAGTGACGAGCGGCAGTAAAACACCATTTGCTTGATGAATCTCAAACAAATCAGCGCCAAAAGGAGAACCGTTTGGTTGTGTTATTACTTCTATGGAAATCGTATGGGGCTCAGGAGAAACCATAAGAGGTTCAACCGTTTCTGTTGCTTCTCGCAATTCATCAACGGTTTGAGCAACGTCTTGCGCTGTTGGAATTGGCGCCTGCTCAAACTCCATTGACTTTCTCTCCGAGATTGTAATATCAGCTGAAGTCTCCTTCAAAAGATCAAGCGCCATTTCAAGCGAACGGACCACTTCGACGTGGTCTGGCTCTTGCTGGCAATCGCGAAGCGTACATAACAGGTCGGCAAGCTGCTGATGAACATGGCGAACATTATGCGCTGCACCATGGAGTCTATTGTAATCACTCAGCAATTTATCACCAAATGCTGCCATTTGTGTCAAAAGACGAGCATGAGCCGCAGAACGACGGCTGTCTTCAGCCCGCTCTCTGCGAATTTTTTCGAGTGTTTCTTGTAACCGTGTCATTTCTGCATACGCCGCCTGTCGTTCATTTAATTCTTTTTGCTGTAACTGCAGCAGTTCCAGCAAAATTCCACTCTCTTTTTGAGACTTCTCAGCCAGATCAATCGCTTTCTGCTGGAACGTCTCCGCAGAAAGCGCTATTGTCTTGTTTTTATCCCCAAGCTCAACAACTGATTCATGGAGGATGGCTATTTGTTCTTGATACTCAACTTGCTTTTCTTTAAGCCCACTCAGTTGCTCGCGATACTCATCGCGCTCTTTCTTCACTTGTTCTAACGTATCTACAACAACAGACGCTTGCTCAAGCACCTTGTTATGCACTTCACTTGCGCTCCGCACTTGTAGCTCAAGCTCTATGCTCTCTCTTTGCTTATCTTCAAACAACTCTCCTAGAACTTTGCAGCGGTCTTGGAGGGTATTTACCTGATCGGTCAGCACAGTGACGACCTCTGTGCTCGTACGGCGAAGCTGTGATATTTGCTGGTTCACCTGCGCCAGAGAAACCTCAAGCTCGGCTTGCTTGCGTGCTTTCACTTCAACCGCTTCTCGCAATTCTTTTTCAGTTACTGCCTTATCAGAGAGCTTGCTCGCCAAGCTTTGCAAACAAGACTGAGAGCGAGAGGTCAGCACTTTCATATGTTCGGCAACTTGTGCAAGTTGCACCTCAAGCTCAGCTTTTTCCTTAGCTTTGTTTTCCAGTACCTGAACCAAAGACCCTCTTTCTTTTACATAGGCTTCTTCTTGCTCATGTATCTTACTTAAAAGACTTTCCCTCTCTTGTTTGAGTAAAGCAAGCTGATCATGCGCCATCGCCGCTTTTTCAGAGTTTTCTAGCGCAACTTTATGTACCTCATTTTCCTGCATCAGCTTATTCTCAAGCTCTGTTAT
>JAUPVI010000117.1 GCA_030917105.1 Candidatus Babelota bacterium | reverse complement strand
AAGCCGATTCATTTGCTGGGTATTGGTGACATACCATCGATTGAACTAGCTGTTCCGCTTGGTATTGATACCTTTGACAGTTCGCATCCGACCAAATGCGCTCGTCATGGATTGCTCTTTACGGCACAGGGTACGGTGAAGATAGGAAAAGTTTCCTATGCACAGGCATTGGGGCCGATTGAGCCGGGATGTCCCTGCTATACCTGCACTAATTATTCGGTGGCGTATGTACATCATTTATTTAAGGCGCATGAATTGACCTATTATACGTTGGCCAGTATTCATAATTTATCGTTTATGAAACGGTTGATGGAGGGGTATCGTGCAGCGATCTTGGCGGGGCTTATTTAACTAAACAGCGCCTTTGCGTTACTACTCAACCACTCCAATGTACTCGTCTCCTTTTGCTTCTTTTCTACCGCATTTTCAATCGCCATCACAAACAACTCTTTGTGATCGACAATCGTTTGTTTCATCAGCCCCATGAGCTGCTGTGCTTGTGTTGTGGTGTACCAGAAATTGAACGTTTTTGTTTCTGCTGTTTTGCGTGGGTCGTACGTTGTGCTGAAATTTTCATTCTTATACAGCCCAATGTGGATAACACTTGGCGTCTTTGCATCGAATGATGGCCAATAGACGACCGGCTTGCTAAATGCGTCCTTAGCATCGATAGCGAGGGCTGGATATTTTTTGCGAAGAAGTTTAAATGTTTTGCGTAATGTTTTTTCGGCGTCGACGTCGTTGATGCTGCTGTGAAGCATAATGATGAGCTCTGGATTGCGTTGTGGGTGAAGGAACGGTGGTACTGGCAGATTGCAGCAGTGGCCGGCATCAACAAGCGGCATGGAGCTCTTATAATTATGAGGAATTCCTGGCATGCCATACACAAAGTTTGGCACAAGCGCGGTGCAGTGTTTAGCGCCAAGCCATTTGCGCACAAGTTGTGATTTTATCCAAGAACGTGGCACGATCGTGGCAAATTCTGGATTATTGTTGTGGGTGTGGAGCAAAATTTCTTGCATACTCATGCTGAATGCTGATCCCCAAATGCCCATCAAGTAGCCAAGCCATGGTTCAGGAGTAGCGTCAATAGAGTTGCCGTTCATGAAGTGGCGCATAAATGCCCATGTAGGGATGCTCAGGCCGGTTTCTGCAAGCTCAATATTCCAGGGTGACATGGTAACCCAGTCGTATTTACTCTTCAGCTTTTTTTGATATGGCATTGCAGCGCTGCAGAGTGGGTAGGGGTGCTGGGAAGGGTGTACTTTTTTAGCAAGCTCAGAAAAATGGATTGAAAGATGTTTTTCTTTGAGTGGCTGAAGTAGGCGCTTGGAAAGGACGAGGCTATACAGATCAGTAAGTCCGGCGCTGTTGCCAAATAAGCCTTTAACGTGGCGGAGTGTATTAAAATCATAGAGCGAGTTTTTAATAAGCTTTTCTTCAGTTTGCTGCGCAATGTGGTCGGCAACAAAGTCACTATAATCAGTCAGTGATTTTTTACTTTGTATCCACGGAATGAGCGCCCAGGAACCGCCGGAAAGGCTGGCAACATAATCGATAGTTCCCCATACCCCAATTTCTTCAAGGCCACGGAGCGCGCCGAGTGATGCGAGCATGGCGCGAAACCCACCGCCGCTTATACAGAGAGTGATATTTGGCATATATGCGACATTAATTTCTTTTTTGAGAAGCGTGTTGATTGTGGCTCTAGTTATTTTGCGGCGCTCGTTGAGGTAGGTTGCCTCATTCGAACACAGTGTCTCTTTGGTGCTGGTGACTGTGGCAACGGTGCCATAATGCTCTGATTCTTCGGCGATGCTTTTGCGTAATTCTTCCCGGATTTCCTCTTCCGCTTTGCTGTCTGCTGGGATAATTTCAGGCCCCCGAGCACTTTCAAGGTATATGAGTTTGGTTGGGCGGCCAAAGTTGAGATTGGCTGGAGTGGCGGCAAAAAAAACAGTAGGGTTTTCAAAGTCGATCTTTTGCGGCAAATTTTCTTTGCGTGAGTCAATGTAGAGCATTCGCTGCTTAAAAAAATTGGCGTTTGGCATCTTTAATGTGGTTTCGGCATTTGGCTTAAGAAGAGTGGCATCTCCCATGCGCAAGCCGTATGATTTGTTGGTTTGATAAATAGCCCCAAACATTTCATGTGGGCTGTTGTTTTGTACCATGACGTTTTTGCTGGCGGCGTCACAGTGAACAAGGGCGCAGAGTGTCAGCAGGAGACTGGTTACGTGGATGGAAGGGCGGTTATACATACAATTCCTTTTGGCTAAAGTACTCAAGCTACCCTAGCTACCTTGCATCGCATTTGTATAGAGAATGCGTGTATGCGTGGCTTTTTGCGCATGATACGGGGGGTCGCAGTGCGCGAGAGAATAACTTGTGCTGTGCGTCAGCCAAAGTCAGCCTTAGCCCCGCTCGTGCCGCGGCGCGATGAAGGAGGGCCTATGACGGCTAGTCTTTTTTATCGATTACCGCTGCGGCAGGCGCTATTCATTGGCAAGGTTGTTTCACGTTGGGCCACTTTGCTAAAAAACTTTCGGTGAAACCATGGTTTTTGCCCGCATCAGATTTGTACTCGAGCTCTTTTTGTGATTGAATAGCCAATGCCAGCCTGTAACATTGGCTGGTTTTTAGTATTTTATTAACTCCACAATACAGCCCGAGGCTTGTATGAAATCGATACTAAATATGGCCGCTGACCTCAAAAAGTTCGCTCTACGCGAAAATCTTGAGGAAGCAGTCACCGAAGAAATCAGTCTACGTCTCTCTCCTGAGCTGCGTATTCTGATAGTTCACGCAGAGTCCAACGAGAGTTGGGCAACGCGTATTGAAATGGACCTTGACCAGTCTTTGCCTCACGTTCTTGATGGCGTGCGGTATTCCTGTGCTAGGGTAGAGATCTCCGGTAATTTTGCAGAAGTTGAAGAACAGCTGCTGAATCATCTGGACCTTGATTACCATCTTGATGCTGCACACTACCCTTTTATCGTTACGACTGGTGAATGGGAATCTGACATCGTCAATACTGTCCGCGAAGTCTCCGGAATCAAAGTACCACAACTCTTTTGTATGCAAAATGTGCCTAAGTCGGTACAGACG
>JAUPVI010000116.1 GCA_030917105.1 Candidatus Babelota bacterium | reverse complement strand
GATGATAAGGCCTTCAACTCCTAGGTCTTGGGCAATTTTGGCAATTTCTATGGCATTAGCTTTTTTAAATCCGGAACGAATTTTGATAGTGAATGGAATGCGGCCGTTAATTGACTTTTGTAGGTCAGTTACAATTTCCTTATATAGCGGGATATTGTTCATCAACGCTGAGCCGGAACCGGAACGAATAACCTGTGGCGCAGGACAGCCCATGTTCAGATTCAGCATCACAAATTTGTGTTGCACAATGGCCTCAACTGCTTCCGCGAGCCAGCGCGTGTTGTTGGCCGATATTTGGTAAGCCAACGGCTGTTCACAGTTTTCGTAGGCAAAAAGCGTGGGAACACGTGAGTTTGCTACGCAGGCAATATGACGCATCTCGGTAAACAGTAACTCTGTTTTTGAGTAGCGACGAATCAGCTGGCGGAGCGGCGAGTCGGTAATGCCGTCCAGCGGTGCCGCCATAACGCGTGGCACCTTCAGTGAGCCAAAAGAAATAGTTTCATGCCAAAATGAACTCATAGTTACTCCATAAACGCGGTTGGATAGTGCGTGTGGTAGTCATGCTGCTGTTCGAACGCATGCGCAATTTGATAGAGTAATCCTTCTGAAAAGGCTGGCCCCATGAACTGAAAGCCAATAGGCAAGCCGGTTGATGCATAGCCACATGGGATAGACAACGCTGGAAGACCGGTAATACAGTTTGGTACCGTAAAATAATCAGCCATATACAATGCAAGCGGATCGCGCTCAGCTTCTCCCAGCATATAGGGTAGAGTTGAGGCCGTTGGACTAATAAGAACATCAACTGACTTGAATGCTTCTGCGTATTCGGCGCGGATCATAGTGCGAACTTGTTGGGCTTTGCCGTAGTATGCATCAAAATAGCCAGAAGAAAGTACAAAATTGCCCATAAGTATGCGTCGTTGAATCTCTTTGCCAAAAGCATCGTGGCGGGTTTTTACATACATTTCACGAAGCGTATCGCCATGTTGGCGGGCTCCATAGAGTGTGCCATCATAGCGTGAAAGGTTTGAGGCGGCTTCAGCCCGGCTGAGCACAAAGTATACCGCAATGCCGTACTTGAGGTTTGGCATATCGATGTAGCTTATTTTAGCTCCCATTTTTTCAAGGTCAGCAATTGCTTGGCTAAAAGATGCTTTAATTGTTTCATCAACGCCTGCTGATTCAAGGCTGTCACGCAACACGCCAATACGAATCCCCTCTGGTAGTTTGCCGGTCAGATTTTTGGTGAAATCTTGTGGGCCTTCGGGGATAGTTGAGGCATCATGCCGGTCTACACCAGACATCTGTGAAGCGATTAGTGCGTTATCGTAGACGGTTTTGGTGATCGGCCCTGGCTGGTCAAAAGAAGAGCAAAAAGCGATAAGGCCGTAGCGAGAGAACCGTCCGTAGGTGGGATAGAGACCGGTTAGCCCACAAAAAGAGGCCGGTTGACGGACAGAACCGCCAGTTTCGGTGCCAAGTGCCCATGGCACCAGACCTGCACCGACAGCGGCAGCCGATCCCGAAGAAGAGCCGCCAGGGCTATGGTGTAAGCTCCACGGGTTTTTGGTTGGACCATATGCAGAATATTCACCTGATCCACCCATAGCAAATTCATCCATGTTTGCGCGGCCAAGGCTTACCGCGCCAGCCTGTTTCAGGCGGGCGGAAACAGTGGCTTCGTACGGAGCAGTAAAATTTTTAAGCATAGCGGACGCAGCAGAGGTAATATGCCCTTGCTGACAGATGTTATCTTTAATAAGCCCTGGAATGCCGTAGAGCGGCCCATTTTTTGTGGGCTCTGATGGTGCAAAAAGTTCAACAGCGCAATTGAGTGTTGCGGCATGTTTTTTGAGGCGGGCATGGTAGTAGGCAACTACTTCTGCAGCGCTTATTTGTTTAGTTGCAATGAGTTCTTGCAGCTCTTTAATGGTTGTTTTTGGATTGATCATTGTGCGTCCTTTGAAGAGTCAACAACTTTTGGTACTACAAAATAATCGTCAAAGCGATCGGGTGCTTGTGCAAGAAGTGGAGTGCTGTCGGTTGAGTGCGCCACATCTTCTCTAAAAACATTTTGGTTTTTTACTGCCGTTTGATGAGTATTGAGCTCTACTTCATTGAGCTGGCCAACGTAGGAGATAATGTTTTGAAGATCGGTTAACAGTGCGTCAGCTTCGGTGTTTGAGAGGCTGAGTGCCGAAAGTTCGGCTAATTTTAAAATGTCGTTGCGTTGTAGCTTTGCCATGTGTAGTCCTTTGGTTGAAAATCTTTATTCGGTAGCGCCAACACACTGTTGTGAAGAGTGCTTGAGTGTGATCATTGAATGGTAGCGGAATGTTAAAATGACAATGCCAATGATATGTGGCACAATCACCGGTATCATGAGGTAATCTTCAATGCGGGTGGTAAAATCGACTGACATACTTGCAAAGCAAAAAATGCTGATCGCGTTAATAGCGTAGTAAATATATAACCCGCGTTTGCCAAACAAATAGCTATAAAACTGACTCCCGTTATAGCTGTTGCCAATAACAGTTGTTATAACGAAAAGTGTTGCACTAAAGAGCAAAATTGAAGGGCCGATGAACGGAAAGTACTCTGCAAAAATTTTGGTGATTGCGCCAAGGCTATCATGGTTAAAATTATCATGGGCATTGGTTACCAGTACGACTAACCCTGATAGTATGCAAAGAATGCCGTTCGAGTATACCGAAACAATAGATAAAATACCTTGATCTACCGCATTTTCTGTGTTTGCCATTGAGTGTGGAATAGTAGCCGTTCCGATACCGGATTCATTACACATATACGCCTTTGAAAGGCCCCATCGTAGTGCATTGGCAATGCTGGCAATCGCGGCACCAATACCGAGCGCTTTGGGGTAGAAAGCGCTACTCAGGATAAGCCACAAAGCTTGTGGTACATGAGAAGCATTGCAGCCTAAGATCCAAACCATAGTAGCTGCGTAGAGAATAAACATGAAGGGAACAAGTTTTTCTGCTACGGTGCTTACGCGCTTGATGCCGCCAATGACGACAAAAAGCGTAAATGCGGCGAGTAATGCACCGCAGAGCCAGCTTGGTATATCATAAGGAGAAATC
>JAUPVI010000115.1 GCA_030917105.1 Candidatus Babelota bacterium | reverse complement strand
TTAAGCTTTGCACTTTTTCTTTTTGGTTCACAATTTTGACCTCACGCTGCCCTGGTGCAACATCGATACTAATTTTTTTGACCAAATTTTCAATTACATCTGCTGGCAAAAACACCGAAGGGTCAGAAGAATTCGTAATATGCCTATTAATAGCCTCCAATGCCATGAGTCGCAATTTTGACTGAACCTGGGCAGGAAAATAGTACTCTTGCACCAAGTCCAAAATAAGATCATCAGCTTGCCGCTGAGCATCAACTACCGCTACAATGGCATTTCGCTTTTCAACGACTTTGTTATAGTTTTCATCAAAGAAAAATTCTGCTGCAGCAACCTTTTGGCTGAACCATTCCTCCTGCTCCTTAAACAATACCCTAAAATGATCTCGCTCTACGCGAACGACTTCACCCTCCAGCACTACCTGCTGCAGGAACTCTGCATCTGTGCTGTAATCCCGTAACATTTCACGACGCCACTCTTTGGTGATAGGGGTGCGACCAGCAACTGTATCATCTTTCACTTCTTGCTCAAGAATAGCCTTAAGTTGCACAATCTTCTTTTCTGATTCCTTCAAGACCGCTTGCTCCTGCTCCACTCGCTTTCGATCAACTTCTTCTTTTTCTTTACGAGCTTTTTCTTCAAGCCGTGCTTGTTGCTCTGCGTCTTTACGAAGCAATTCTTCACGGCGCCGCTCTAGACGGGTCTGATGACGTTTAACCTTGCTATCTAAAGCCTCCTTCTCACGCTCAGCAACTCGCCGGGCCTCTTCTGCTTTGCGCTTTCCTTCTTCAGCAAGTAAATAGATATCGCGATACTGATTGGATAATTGATCAATGTTGATGGCAGGTTGTGCCACTGTAGTAGCCTTTTCAGGAACAGAAGTTGCCTTTACTGCCGTTCGTCGCGGAGCGCGGCGAGCATGAAGCTCACCGGAAGGGACACACAGCGCAATAACCACAAGAAACAAAAGAATCATGGACTATCCTTCTTAAAATAATTTATCGAAAAGAGTCACTCTAATGGTTTTTAGGGTAGCCTGAGGGCATGCCAAATTGCAATCGTACAGCTTTTCTGCTTACACAATCGCATTAATCAAGCTAAAATGCTGTTCTATGAACACAAAAAAATTAAAGACCGTCGTCCTCGTCGGCAACCCAAACGTCGGCAAAAGCTCCTTGTTTTACCGCCTCACCGGAACCCATGTAATCACCGGAAACTTCCCAGGAACCACGCTATCTGTTACCCGCGGAACCCTCAGCACACACCAGAAAAATGCCGAGTATTCTTATGAAATTATTGATTTACCGGGGATGTATTCACTCACCGAGCATACGGGTGCGATGACAAAAGGAGCCCTGTTTGTCTTGTCCCAAGCTGACATCATCATCAATGTTATCGACAGCACTCAACTCAAGCGAAATTTGTACCTTCATCTCCAACTAAAAACGCTGGGTAAACCAACAATTATTGCACTTAATCTCTATGATGAAGCTGGTTATCACGGTATTCACATTAACACCGACCTTTTAAGCACCCGCCTCAGCTGTCCAGTCATCCCTACCGTGAGCATTTCTGGTAATGGTATTCCAGCTCTGGTAAAAGCGATCTCAAGCCTCCCAAGCACAACCAACTTGACTGCTCAGCCTTCTAGCCGACCAAATTGGCAAGAAATTACGGAGCATGTTACCACCGTTCAAAGATGCACCAAGCGAAGAAAAACCTTTTTAGAGCATCTTACTACCCTCAGCGTTCACCCCGTATGGGGAGCGATTCTCGCACTTATTGTTTTTGGCAGCACATTAGCAGCCCTCTTTGCACTGAGTTCCTCGCTTGAATTCACGATCCTTTCGCTCTTTAATTTTGTACTAGAGCAGCCACTGCAACTACTTCATGCACTCTGCGAAAAGCATCCATTCTTACGAACATTTTTGATTGGTGATATTAGCCAATCACCAATCGATTTTGAAAATGCAATGGGTATTCTTACTACCGGCCTCTATATCCCACTTGGCCAAGTTGCGCCGCCGGTCATTGCTTTTTATGCCACTATGGGACTCCTGGAAGATAGCGGCTATTTACCACGCATTGCATACGTTGCTGACACCCTTATGCACCGTTACGCACTTCACGGGGCGGCCATCATCCCTATGCTGATGGGAGCTGGCTGCAATGTTACGGGCATTATTGGCACCCGAATTTTAGAAAACCGCCAACAGCGAATTATTGCCGCCACCCTTATTGCTATCGCAGTTCCCTGCGCCTCACAAACTGGTTTTATTGTTGCTATGGCAGTAAAAATGGGACCTATGCTTCTAACCTGCTTAATCATCTCACTTATTGTGTTGTGGCATTTAATTGGACTTATTTTAGGCGTTCAACGAAGGAATAATTATCCAGAGCTCATTATGGAAATGCCGCCACTCAGACTACCTCGCTGGCGACCATCGCTACGCAAATTGGCCCATCGCGTTAAGAATTTTTTATCCGATGCTATACCTATAACAATTATAGGTATAGGCATCGTGTTGCTATTGACTCACACCGGGATATTAACCTGTATTGCGCAAACACTTTTCGGGTGGACGCATACACTGTGGGGGTTGCCGCAAGAAACAGTACCCGCACTGTGTATGGGACTTTTTCGCAAAGAAATAGCCCTTACCTTCTTGCGCGCCGTACCATCACTTACACAAGCACAAGCATTTACTGCCACGCTCATTTTAACGCTGTGGTTCCCCTGTGTGTCGGTATACGCCATTTTGTACAAAGAATTTGGGTTTAGAACCGTATGTCTCATGGCGCTGTTTATGGCATTGGTATCAAGTATTACTGGAATTATTGCACATATGGTGCTGACTACTTTTTGGATTTAAAGGCATTCTATAGTTAAATGACTTCATAATGCAGTAGACAGCGTTAGCTGTCATTGCGAGCGAAGCGCGGCAATCCAGGGTAGTTTTAGCGGATGACGACTACGTCGTCCATTAAATTGAATTGCGTTAACTATAACACATGAAAGAAAAAACAGATGACATACACTGGTGTCGACATTGTACACATCCCTCGTTTTGAGGCATGGCTCAATTATAAAGAGGCTCAGTTGCTCACCATTTTCACCTCACGGGA
>JAUPVI010000114.1 GCA_030917105.1 Candidatus Babelota bacterium | reverse complement strand
TGCTCTTCCGATCTGGCGTTGATTCAGAAGAAAGGTAGTCCCTATAGACTCATAAAGCTCTTTCACACGACCAAAAATCGTTTCCCTCAACTCTCCTACGCCCTGGCCAGTATGAGCGCTAATAGAAAGCACCGCCGCGTGATCGGCAGGTACCCATGATGGAGCTTGTCCCTGATCTGCCTTGGTTAATACCACTACGGCTCGTCTACTGTACTGTTCGAGCAACACTTTATATTCAGCCAAAACATCAGGCGGCAGCGCCGCACTGCCATCGCACACCAGTAAAATAAGATCTGCCTCTGCAGCAGCAGAACGAGATCGAGAGATCCCCTCTTGCTCTATTGCGTCAACGGTCTCTCTCAAGCCAGCCGTATCTACATACGTCAGGGCATACCCACCCATGGTAACTCCCGCCTCAATACTATCACGCGTAGTACCAGGGCGATCGCTTACAATAGCACGATTTCGCCCCACCAATGCATTCAATAATGTTGATTTACCTGCATTTACGGTGCCAACCAAAGCAACCTTAACGCCTTCGCGAATATGCTGAAGCCCTTCACCAGCATCAATTGTTGCAATAAATTGTAAAAGCTCTGCCAAGCGGCCACGCACAATGGCATCAAAATCAAGGTCTATATGCTCTTCTTCAGAAAATTCAAAGCTCGCTTCAATCATTACGGCAAGCCCAAAAAGCTGCTCTTCTATCTGAAACACCACTCGTGAAAGTGACCCCTCTAACTGAGCCAAGCTTAATTTAGCGGCGGCTGCAGATGGAGCCATAATTAAATCATGAAGCGCTTCCGCCTGCAGGAGATCAATTTTGCCATTCATTAATGCGCGCTGCGTAAACTCCCCCGGTCTGGCGCTACGAGCCCCCACGGCGCATGCACGAGCAAGAATTGCTGCGACAATAAACGGATTGTTATGACAGGTAATCTCGACAATATCATTGCCAGTAAAGGTACGCGGACCACGCATCACCAAAAATAGTACTTGATCTATGCTGGCACCATCAACATCAACCACATGTCCGTAGACTATGGAATGACTATTGGCTGCAATAAGAGAATTTGATGAGTGGGTTCGTGCTATCGCTTGAGCGACCTGCAATGCGGCAGATCCGTCTAAACGAAGCAGCGCCAGGGCTCCCGCTCCTGGCGCTGTACACGATGCTACTATTGTATCTATCATGTGTAATTCGTAGTTATTTGCCGGAATCTTCGTCTTCTATAACAAAGAACGGCTGATATTTAAGGTCTTTTTTCAAAGGCACTGCCTTTTTATCTTCACGGCTCAACTGCTGTTGCGCAAATCGTGCTTGATCAGCCACGATATCTTCGTGATTACGCTCATTCCCAGCAACAGCCGAATACTCATGCGGCTGTGATTGCTCCTGCGGTGCACGTTCACGACGAGGACGTCGATCTCGATCACCACCACGTTGTTGGCCGCGTTCGCCTCGACCTTCCTTGTCTTTGCGTTCACCATTGCCACTAGCGCGCTGCTCACCCGCTTCACGAGGCTTTTGCCCTCCTTGTTGCGGCTGTTGAGCTTGTTGCTGACCACGATTATGGGCGGCACGAGGCTCAAATGCATTGCGAGGCAACGAATCTTCGCTATCAGCGCTCATCGACGAACCATCCGCCTTAGGGCCAGTTACCGCAACACGGTAGCCAGCAAATCGACTCTTATAGTTACGTTTGAGCAACTGAATAGATAAGTAAGAAAGCGTTGCAAACAACATGCGTTGATCTTCATCGCTTTCCAGAATCGCCCTATCAAGCGAAACAGTCAGAACTTTATCCGCAGTTGTCTGCGCACTCAGTCTTACCGAAATGCCCATATGGCTCAATAGCGCTTCGATTTCGCTCAACACAAAATCTCTCCACTCATCTTGCCAGCTGTCAGTACTTTTGGCGCGATTAAAGGCAGTACGTTGCTCTTCAGTGCCAGCATAACGACGGGAACGATCATTGTTATTGTCCGGGCGACGAGTAGCTTCCTGGTTGTTACGAGCGGTTTGCATCGTACGCTCACGACGCTCATGCTTTTCGCCTGAACGTTCTTCTTTATTTCTACTAATCATCGGCGCAGCCGTGAGTTTTTCAGGCTTGTAGAGAATCGACACAATCGCTGGACGACGAGTCAGTCCCAGAAAATTGCGTTCGCCTTCGTCGAGTACCTTGATGGTAAACTCCTTCGGCTTCCCTGCCTGATTCCATGCCTTATCAAGGGCACGTTCAATTGTATTTGCTTCTTGCAAAAGTGATTTCATTGATAGCCTTACATATGTATCATAAATGAGGGTCGTTTTTTTAGAGAAACGCCCATGTATTGAGGTGTTCATTTACCGGTATTAAAAAATATCCACAGAACCGGGCGAACAGCAACCCAACTAGCTTGCCATGCCACAGGTGATGACCGCAAGAAAACATGGTCTTCCACCTGCTACGTTAGATTCTAACAGAATTAGAAAACATGCGCAAACAAAGGTTTTTTAAGTAAAAATAAAATGAAGCGGCGCGGCCATCTGCGCTTTAAAGGCGAATGATGGAGCGGGAAACGAGATTCGAACTCGCGACCCCTGCCATGGCAAGGCAGTGCTCTACCACTGAGCTATTCCCGCATAATTGAAATGGTGTGATAAGGGCGGCAATACTACCCTTAACAAAAGCAGATGTCAATGCAAAATTAATGTCGCGAATGAAAAAATACTGAAACCATACTCAGAAGGTGGCAAACAGCTGGATCAAGAACCAATCCCTGCGCAACCATTGCATCATAATTATACCGCATGGTCTGTTGTACTGGCGGAACCATCACGGGCAAAGTAGACAGCGGTCGGTGATTCACCAAGACTTCATAAGCCAGGGAAGCACAATACATTCCATACACCCCACCATTTTCGCCAAACCCCAGGGCCGCGCCATGATAAACGGAGGACAATTCGCTTGCACACAGCGGCACACCTGCACCCTTACACGCATCAAGTATCAATTCCATATGAGCCGAAACAAACAAGTCATTTAGGATGCAAACCATCAGAATTTCTTTTTTTTCTCGAGCTCTACGCAGCAAAGACTCAACCTCTTCAGCAGATGAATTGGCCCTCATGACAACTCGTACCATCTCTATGCTTCGTTTGGCACACGCCTGCCCAAACTGAGAAAACGGTTTCTCAGTTT
>JAUPVI010000113.1 GCA_030917105.1 Candidatus Babelota bacterium | reverse complement strand
TACTACCCCACAATTACCCAGCCCGGGCCAACTGTTTTAAACCGGCCCCACTTCCTTGAAGAACACGCCCTAAAAAGAATTTTTATGAAGATCGAACACATTATCGAATATATAAGCAAAAAATATTCCGGCTTAGTTACTCATAAAAATTGGGGAGAAAAAGGTTTATTCTATAATCCAGAGAATAGGCTAAAACTGGGCGCTTATATGCTAACGTTCAAAGAAAAAGATGGCATACATGACGCTGCATCACAGGTTAATCGGTCATCTGTTCAATTTCGACTTAATTTAAAAATATCAAGAGACAGCTTTACCAAGTTATTTGGTGCGGTGCCGGCGCGGCCGCCTGCTGGTGGTATTGTGGCTACTGGCCATGATTTTACACAGCTAGATGAAATTATGCCCCACCCTGTGTATGGTTGGATGACTTGGATTTGCGTACTAAACCCATCTGATAGCACCATCGAGAAAATGGCATCATTGCGCTTATTTGATGAAGCATATGCTGCTGCTATTGATACGTTTAATAAGAAGGCAAAACGAAAATTATCTTGTGCTTAGGCTGGCAGGATTCTGTGGAAGCGTGGCTAAAACAAATATGAGGTCAACACAAGCATATACACAAAGTGGCAACCGCAGCAACGAATGCACCATCAGCCACACAAATAACACAGTGATGTTTAACAATCCGTCCATTGCAATGATAGTCATTTGGATGGCCGCAACTTTCTCGGTCGCACAACAATGCGCACATCGAACCCGATTCAGCACCGTCTCTCATCTCCGCAGCAGATGCTTCCATTCGCGATCTTTCTTCAGCAGTAACATTGCAAGGACACTGAGCACACATAAGCCCATACCGAACAAGCACAGAACAAGGAAGTCGATCACGATGCCGCTCTAAACAATCACCACATACATAAAATACTTTGCAACACCCACGATCACCGCAAAAAGCATCCTCTTTGCCCTGACTCGCTGCATGGCTAAGGCCACTCATGTTTTGCAGTACCGGT
This sequence comes from Candidatus Babelota bacterium, assembly GCA_030917105.1. Classification (GTDB taxonomy): domain Bacteria; phylum Babelota; class Babeliae; order Babelales; family JAUPTZ01; genus JAUPTZ01. The sequence continues at coordinate 2,239 of JAUPVI010000113.1, read as the reverse complement.
GCCGCAGGCTGACCATACACGAAAGAGTCTCTTGAAGATTCTTTTAAATCAACGATAGCTCCATAGCCCCCATCGCTAGAAAACAAAAATGAAGCACTTACCAAAGAAAAGAAAAAAACAATACCGCGATAATTAATAACGTCCCCTTACAAAAAAACCTCGTAGAGTGTAACTGTAGCAACCTACAAGAGGATACGCCGTTAATCAAGATTTAGAACCTAACACGCTATGAAAGAATTTTGCACTTCGGCAGCGTGAGCTGCCGTATCTAGGGTTTTATAGATTTTGACACCAACACACGCCATACGGTACGCTAACAGCATATTAATCATAAAACGGATGCCTTAATAAAATGAAAAAGAACGAAAACACTTTTCTAACTTTTGTAAAGGATGTCTTGGGAACTCGATACACCCTCACCGCCCGTGCAATGTTTGGCGGCTACGGGCTGTACCACAACAACCGTATCATGGGCATCATCATTGAAGATGTATTGTATCTCAAAGCAAATGCTGAAACCGCCCCATGGTTTAAAATGCGTTACTCAGAGCCATTCACCTATGAACGCAATGGAAAGAAGATTGCTATGAGCTATTGGAAGGTACCTGAAGAGATACTGGAAAATAAAATAGAATTTGAAGAATGGGTTAAATGTGCGCTTAAAGCAACCCAGCACACCCCAGCACCTGCAAAAAAGAAAGACCGGCACGCACTATTGCACCAATAGAGCAATATCACGCGCACATTCTCCACTTTGAGCGTATCTGCTCACTTCTATCAAAAGAGAGAGTCCATATTCAAGTAGCTTTTCGGGCGCTGCAGATGTACCGCCTTGCCTCCCAAAATTGCGCCATGCTCGTGAAGATTCTTGTAATGGCCGCGCAGCCTCCAAGAGGACCGGCGAGGTCAGATACAGGAATATTATACCGAAATACAACTTATCCAGCGCCCTGTAAAGAGACAACTTCGCACATTCCGCCGGCGTAGGGGCTCTTTCTAAGTAAAGCTCCAACAACACTTTATCTTCCTCGTCATTTGAGCACTCAAAAAAAGCAATAGTAGCAAGGTCGGTGTACGCGTCTGCCATACCCCCCAACGTATAGTCAATGGCGAAAAATCTCCCGCGTGTATAAATAACATTGCCTGGATGTAAGTCCCGATGGCAAGGAACAAGAACAAAACCGGCACTCTCTATTGCAGTAAAAATCTGCTTGCTCATCTGCTTAAAAAATTCCACATCAAAAATAGATGCGGGGACCACCGCTGCCGCCCGATCAATCGACTTGATTAACTCTGCCCTGCGATTAATACCTGGCGGAAGCACAGGTCCTCCATGAATTTTCTTCAACAGCTCAACAATTTTTGACAGTCGCCCTTCTGTCGGACTCAGTAACTGTGGTTCTAGATATTCCATTACACTAACTGCCATCTGCTGATCAGAAAATAGCACCTCAGACCCATACCCGGCAGCAGATGCAATAAGCTGACAGGCAAGGTCCTGAGGCCAATATTTTAACCCGCGCTTATTCCAAAAACGAATAACATACCATTTCCCCGCCGAGCCGACTTTCACAAGGGTCAAGCCAGAACAGCCGGGAGCCATCATTTCCAATACTAGAGGCTCTTGAAGCCTTAAAATGTCCTAAACTATAAAAAGAACCTCAGGCTGAACATCTACAGAGCTGGGCATCATAAAAATCTTTTCCTAGGAAACACATACCAAGCAAAACTCAAACGACAAAATAAGGCTGGACAGCGTAAAAAAAAGGCCACGCTTTCGCGTAGCCCTCGTAGAAATATGGTATTTGAGACTTTTAGAAGCCGGCGGTAGCCAGCTGTAGCTCAACTCGATACGCCTTTGGCGCAATCGAGTTAGCGTAAGATGGTGGAGGCAAGCGGATTCGAACCGCTGGCCTTCCGCGTGCAAAACGGACGCTCTACCAACTGAGCTATGCCCCCACGAAAGATTTAAATAGAACAAGCGCCTTTACGGCGCTACGATAATTTTTGTATTGGTGGGCCTAAGTCGACTCGAACGACTGACCTCTCCGTTATCAGCGGAGTGCTCTAACCAACTGAGCTATAGGCCCGCCTGTTCATGTAGTAAAACTTAGATGCCTATGACATCAAGCAGAAAAGCAAAATATTCAGTTAAATAAACTAAATTGTCGTTCACACCTTACGCACGAATCTTAAGCGATTCGTACTTGGCTTTAAACTCCCTCGAAAGGAGGTGATC
>JAUPVI010000112.1 GCA_030917105.1 Candidatus Babelota bacterium | reverse complement strand
CCCTTAGCCGTTAGAACTAAAACTCCTAAGCACGGTAGCAAACAGGATTGACCAAAATCAAAAGGCGGCAATAAATGGATGAAAAAACCTCATTCTCCCGCAATATTCTTGTACAATTTTACGTGCCGAGCGCATACAGCTGTCTCGCTATAATCGTGAAGATTCTCTTGGTATGTCGCCAACCGCTCATACAAAGCACGATCAATAATAACGCGATAAATCGCCTTAAATAGGGCCGTTACATCCCCCGGAGCAACCAACAGAGCATTCTTTTCATTCTTCATCATTTCATCAATGCCCGCAGTGTGATAGGCCACCACCGGCACCCATGAGAGACGGGCCTGCACCGCCCCAACGGCTGGGGTATCAATCAGAGAGCAATGAACAAATACATGCCAGGTTTTTATGACTGAAGCCGTTTGTGCCTGCCAACCGAGTATTTGTACATTTTCGGCAAGTCCACGTTCCATAAGCCATTGCGTCACTTCCCATCGCCAGGAGCCATCACCAATAAGCTCACCACGAATTGGAACCCCCAGCGCAGACAGCTTCTCTACCAGAGAAAGAAAAGTAAAAACCGATTCTTTTTGCGTTACGCCAGTTTCCAAAATTGTCCCAATAACTATCGGACTTACCGGCAGGCGCGCAGAGCTTCCAACGGGCTCTGGCGTATAAAATTGTTGCCAATCGACCCCAGCGCTAATGACAGCACAGCGCTTTGAAAAATACGGAAACAGTCGAATTCCCAGGGCACGATCCTTGGTATTAAAGCAAATATATTCAGAGGTAATCCAAGCGGTCATATACTCAGCGATATACGCCATCCACCAGCGATAGGCTGGCATATACGGGCCAAACGAAAACTGATAAACCGTATGAACAGTATGACCAACCCCGACAGCCCAGGCTGCCCATCGACCAAGAAAGCCAGCCACATGACCATGGGTATGTACGACCAAATCAGTGTACTCAAGGGATAAGTCATAAAACAATCGGCACAATTTAAAAAAGCCATGTATACGCTTGTGCAACGCAAAAAATCCGGTCAAAACTGGTGCTATTTCTGGGATAGAAAAAACTTCTCTACACAGCAAAAAAGTCCCTGCCGCCTCTTCTGGCGTAATAGGAGCAACAAGGAATGTATCTATTTTTTCCCGAGCTACGCGATTCATTACCGCAATGCCAGCCCGCTCAGGCGAACCTGGCGCAAAGGTATCAACCACATAGACTACTGCGCGATTACGTAATGCGCGCGCTCCTTGACTACTCATACCCTCTCCTTACATACATGTCTTAATCAGCAATACCGATATAATAAGAGAATATATCACTGCCGTATCAATAATCGCCTGACAAAATATAGCAAGCCGCGCAACCGCAGTTGCTTGTTCTTCCTGCTCAGCCATACACAATACCGCTCGTGCTGCCGCTTTTCCTGAACCAATTGCCGCACCAGCCGATCCAAATCCTACCGCCCCCATGACACCTATACAAGTTGCCAGCAGTTCTATTGGATGCATCGATGCCATCGGCTCTAAGAACATAAGCATTAAACTGGTCAGCAATGCAAAAATAATTGGTGTCTCAATCATCGCTTGCACAATAAATGAGAAAGAAAAAATGCGTCCATAGAGTGACATATTCAAGCCAACCGCCTCACATGCCGCACGACAGTAAGCCGCCTGTCCAATAGCCGGCCCAATAGTGCCACAAGCAAAGACAAGACTTGCTCCCGCAAGCTGAATAACTTTGAGCATCGACATCGTGGGCACGGCCCACCCTTTGACCAAGAATGCAATAATGAACATAAAAATCATTGGCGCTTCAAGCAAAATTTGAGCAACCATCATAAGAGAAAAAACACGAGAAAAGTCACGAGGATGACGAGCAACGGAACGAATTGCCGCTGCAACTACCGTACCAGAAAATGCACCCACTACCCCTGCGACAATGCCCATGGCACATGCGGCAAGCCCGAGAGTCATGGCAACATGCCACGATTGCGCAGCCTGATGAGTGAAGAGATAAATAAGTGTGATAATGAGAGAGAAGACGCAACCACTCTCCAAAAACGCACAGCCAATGAGCAGCGACTGTCGAACCGGTCCTTGCCCCAAGGCTTGACGAGCAAGCGCTTCAGCTGCTGCACCACCGGCATATCCTTGACCAACGGCAGCACCACCAGCACCAACGCCGATACAGGCAACGAGGCCACCAAAATAAACGAGTGCAGAACTTAGTTCCATGCGAGCCCCTTCGGATCACGGGTGAGGTCATGCTTTACCCCGAGGGCGAGGTAGGTCATTGAAAGCATAGCAATAACAAATGATTGAACTAACGGTTCAAAAACACCAAAAAACATTTGAATTGCAGCGAGCACAAAAAGCGATTGAATCGCGACATTGATAACTCTACCAAGCGGTGATTTTTTCTTGAGCCCGTAAAACTTAAAGAGCACCATCCAAACCACACCACCAACCAGAACAGCCATAAGAAATTGTTCTTTAAAAAGAAATACAATCGAAAGGATAAGATGATACACCACGGCACCACCGATAACGTTACCAAATAAGCGAAAAGCCATCGAAAGAATTTTTGAAAGCTTTCCCATCGTTTCCAACGGAATCATAATGATGCGAACCACCATCGGCATTTCAGGATGACCAAGAAAATGCTCCAAGAAATGCAACAATCCTTCTTGTGCAATCTGCTGATAGCAGATGTAAAAAAAGCTGATGAGCGCAATAGCAAAAGTTGTATTTACATCTTTCGTCGACTCTTCCATGTAGGGCAACACACTCACAATGCAACCGGAAAAAGTGAAAAGAAAAAGCGTTGCAATAAAATTAAAATAATCACGGCGAAAATAGCCGATTGAATCAACGCACATACTGGCAAAAGTCGTGACGAGAAGCTCAATACTTCCGTATATCAAACCATCATTTGAAAAAAAATAACGACGCGCAATAAACGCACCACCAAGCAACAACACCATGGATATCCAGGTGTACACCAGTGTTTGCACATGCACCGCAAAAAACGGTGCCGTTAAACCAGCCCAGGCAAATGGATACCACGCGGTATACGAAAAAAGTGATGTTACATCCATGTTGTCACCGCACACATTACATTAAATCCAATAAATCCAATTGCCATACCGATTCCAACAAATAACGGGGCAAAAAGACCGGTCCATAACACGAGAGCCATCGCAATAAACGTTATCGCTGTACGAAAAAAGATAAACGCGGAACGCACGCCGAAACGATTAGGAATTTCTCCGTCAAGCAGCGCCTTGTTGTGGCGACGAGCACTATGGCCGTGCACCGCACCTCCAACAATACCC
>JAUPVI010000111.1 GCA_030917105.1 Candidatus Babelota bacterium | reverse complement strand
AGGACTAATGCATTGATTATTATCTCACCAATACAAACACAAAAGACAACGCACAGATAAGAAGCGCTATGAGCATCAAGAATTGGGACAACTTTGTCAACAGTCTAAAAATTTGCCGCGGAGCATGCTGCATGCTTGCAATAGAAATATTTAAAGAAGTAGTGGTCAAAGACCATATTAGCTCATGTCCGCTGTATTTTTAACGTAAGCAGATTGGCGGCGGCGGAAGCCTTTTTGCAATGTACTTCGTAGTTGCAAAAGCGAAGGATGGTGCCGAGAGTCGGACTCGAACCGACACAGACATACGTCCGAAGGATTTTAAGTCCTTTGCGTCTACCATTTCGCCATCCCGGCACAAAAAGAAGTCGCGATACTTATGCATCGCAACAAGTAAGAAATTTTCAGAGATCATACACATGGCCTGCCAGTCGGAGCCTCTTTACAGGGTGCTTTGTAGCTGCAAAGGCAAAGGCTGGAGGCGGCACCCGGATTCGAACCGGGGGTCAAGGTTTTGCAGACCACTGCCTTACCACTTGGCTATGCCGCCCTTCCATGTTCTTTGGAGATCGCCGTAGGCGCTACGATTATCTCGCCACGCAACTCCGATTGCCCCGCTTCGGTAATGCAAACTTCTATAAAAGTCCCCACTAATGAACCGTCGCCATCGAAAACAACACGATGATTTCCTGAAGAACGAGCGAGCAGTTTACCATTTGTGGTACGTTTTTCAACCAAGACTCGTAGATTCTTGCCAATATAGCGCTGCGCCGTCGCAAGACTGCCAGCACGAAGCACTTCTTGCAGGTCAGCAAGCCGCGCCGCTTTCTCTTCTGGAGAGCAGGTATCACCCATCGAAAAAGCCTTTGTATACTTACGCCGCGAGTAGACAAATGAATAGGCCATATCAAAGCCAACCTGCTGTGCTACGTCACGAGTTTCTAAAAATTCTTCGTGTGTCTCGCCAGGAAACCCAACAATTATATCAGTCGATAAGGCAACGCCTGGCACAACGGCTCGAATCAAGTCAACTTGCCTTAGGTATTCTTCCTTTGTGTAGGTTCGGTTCATCAACTCAAGAACCCGTGACGATCCTGATTGCAGCGGAAAGTGGCACCAGGCACACAATTTATCCGGGTATTTTGCCATAACCTCAAGTACATCGCGAGTCATATCTTTGGGGTGCGGACTTACGTAGCGAACCCAAAAAGAACCAGGAATGAGGGCAACTGCTTCAAGCAACGCAGCAAACCGAACTGCCGTCTGCGGACATGTATATGAATTAACATTTTGCCCAATAAGAGTAATTTCTTTGGCCCCCGCCACTACTTCATGAGAAACGCGCATAACAATATCTTCAAGCGGATAGCTGGCCTCGCGCCCCCGAGTAAAGGGAACTATACAAAAAGTACAGTAGTTATTACAGCCGGTAGTAATGTTTATGAACGCTCGCTTAATTTCACCTTCAGGTGCCAGCGTCCCACCCATTGCAGCCTGCGCTCCTTCTTTCAGCAACCGCGCAGGAAGAACCAGACTTCGCTTGCTCATGGCAAGCTTTACGTCACGTCCCAATATAGCAAGTTGAGTTAAGGTAACATCGCCAGTACGGTCAAAGTTGTGCGCGAACAATTGTTTTTCTGTTTGCAACTGCACAATTACATCAGCAAGATAGGTCAAAAAAGTAGTCCGCTCATCTCGCGCGCCAGACACAAAGGAAATATATTCAAACCGCTTGAGCATTTCATCTTTGCGATAACTAGCAACACACCCAATGATGCCAATTTTGAGATAGGGCAGCTTTTCCTTGAACTCCAGGAGTTCACCGAGATAAGAATAAAGCTTTTGTTCAGCTTTTTCTCGTATAGCACAAGTATTAATAATGATAAGATCAGCAAGCCCTTCGCTCTCCACCTGTACACAGCCAAGTCCCTCCAAGAACGAGGCAATCCCCGCTGAATCCGCAACGTTTGCCTGGCAACCATAGGTCTTAAAAAATACTGAAATCATCTTTTCCACTCACAATCTCCGGCATCACACCAACTATTACCAATCAATCGGCCATAGTATAGCGGGATACACAAGAAAGTGAATTTCATCGATCGACCAACAACCTTCAGTATTAGATTAAAATCAACTAAGCAGCCTTTGATCCACAAAAGCCATCCGGCGCTGTCGCATGGAATAGGCAAATAAAAGACCAAATTTTACCGATGACACTTTTCGCCGCATTTTCTTTATTATAACGCCACTTTAAATAACTCATATAATCATTTGAAGAAACAGCATCAGCGGCACACGATTTCCGCCATTCAATCCTGTGTTTTTCCAGCTTATATGCACGATCCTGCTCAGCAAGGCTAGGCGATGCCTGCACAGAATTTGAAGAGCTGCCGAGCTCAACTTGATCAGGCGGTTTCCGAAGAGAAAAGCTTTCCTCAGCCTTGACCGCCATCTGATATCTAAGACAAGCTGCCTTGAGACAGACATCTTTATCCGCATCGATCCATGCACCAAAAGAAAGGCCGCCAACAATCAACGCACCAACCATAACAATCATAGCAACAGTCAACCGACACTGCCCTGCCACACCATCAAGATAGGTTCTTCGTGCATTTATCTGGTCTCTTTCTCCTGGATTAAGCCCCCCCTCAAGCCGCTTCCGAAGAACTTCGTCTTCTTTGTTGCACGCAATAATTTTTTTTATTAAAAACACGCAACCTGTAGCCATTCCCGCTGTAGTGAGAACTGCCCACAATGCCTTTCCAACCCAGTAATTCTGATGAAACCATTCATCAGTGTCTTTAATGTTCATTATATTGCTCAGAATTAATCTCTCTCTAGAAGACATTTGAGAAGCAACTCCAGCTTCCATTCGATTAGAAGCCGCCGGTCGCGAATGATTCTGTGAGCTCGCAGCAAAAGAATTATTCGTGATGCCAAAGGTCATCACGATTACAAAGACAAAAAAACACTTGTTTTTCATAAACACTCCACATGTGCCGAATAGGCGGCAAGGAGCACACTCTACGAAACCAATCAAGCGACCTGTCAATAAAATCATCTATTGCTCAGAAAGAAGAGCCGGCAAACAGCCCACTATGTTGCACACAAAAGGAAGGTTAGTCTTCTAATGCAAAAGCTTCCTTAAACTGATCGGATAATTTCTTAAGCTGAGGGTATGAACTATTGTTATAGCGCTTACAGAACTCTTTTGCCACCTCCTTGCCCAACATATCAAGACCCGGGTTCTTGGGAACGCAATTATTAACCTTGTCTTCAACTACCGCTTGAAGCTGCCGAAGCGTTGGCTCAGCAAAATAATCCCGGCTATCTAAACCGTGTATTCTCCCCCTCGCAAGCGCAAGAAAATCGCCATACGATTCTGAACTTTCAAAGCGCGCATCAACAGGA
>JAUPVI010000110.1 GCA_030917105.1 Candidatus Babelota bacterium | reverse complement strand
GATACACCATCGAAGCATTAGTTAAACAACTCAGTGGCAAGATTGGTGAAAAATTGGTCGTCAACAGATTTGTCAGATTCATGGTTGGGGAATAAAGTTTTTAGATCATTGAAATAGAAAGCCGGGCAGCGATGCTCGGCTTTTTTGTAGGGATGAGAATATGTAGTAGGTATGTATTTAGACCTATAATATTGATTTTATCCCATAGTATTCGTATAATACAATTGTTACATCTGGAAAATGTGCGTTTTCACTCATATACGAATGATTTTGCGTGTTTGACAGTCGTGTAGCTCTTTGACAACTGAATAGTGTTACTTCTTCAAGACAAGACCGTCGAGTGCCGTATCTGACCACAAGCGTGTGGCGGAGCTGGCTACGGCGGTTTTTTCAAGGAGAAAAGAAAGATGATGAATAATCTGCGCGTTGCTGCCACAATTATGTTGGCGGCGTGTTTCGCGGTTGTGTTGTTCGTTTTTGGTGCGGCGGCGGTGACGTTGGCTGCTCCAGCCCAGATAGCAGCGTTTTACAACGTCTGCATCAAGGATTCTGAGGACATGAACGTGGTAGGCTGGCCCTTTACGGGCACTAGCCAGACTGGGGGAATAGTGAGCGGCACTATGCTCGAGGAAAGTTGTGCCGGAGGTACTTTTGAACCCGGCGTTTGGACTTTCGATGCTGGGACTGCTGTTGCTGTTTCACCGCAAACGATCGATGTTCCTGGCGGCAGCGTTCAGCGTTGGGATTTTGTATTTGATCCCGACCCGAGCTTGTTCGGGGTGCTCACAGTGCAAGTAATAGATGATTACGAGAATCCAGCACCAACAACCTTGGTGACTGTGACGTCGGTATCAGGCGCTATGTTCACCGGTAGAACCATGGCCGGTGCGTATACAGTCACGGTGCGTAAAGGTGAGGCCACTGTTCAAGTGGCTGAGCAAATTACGACAGTTTCTGTCCTCAGTGACACTGCAGTCATCACAATCCAGGAAACCTATGAATCTCCTGGAGAAGAGTGGCTTGTGGTGGAATATCGGGGTTACGATGAAGAGGGCAACCAATTTGTTGCTCCTTATGTCGATCCCGAGGTTCTCAGCCCACAAGGCTGGGACTGCATTGTCGAGTATCCCGGTGGTGAGGTGCCTTGCGCCGACTCTATTGAAGATGCGCCAGAGATAACCCTTCCCGCAACCGCGCAGGTTCAGTCGCTACAATCGATGACCCAAGTATTCCAACTTCGGGCAACACGCCCAGAGCTTAGCGCTCAGCAAGTGATTGTTATCAGCAAGGCTGTTGAAGTTCCGTCTGAGCCTTGGATGCAGTTTAGCCCAGGAAGTGAGGGAGAGCAGAGCAAGGACTTCAGATTTTGGCTTGACCCCAGCGTGTATAACACGCTGGAAACCAGCTGTAGATTTGTGAGCAAAGAAATGGCGCTGAACTTGGTAGTAAGCCCATGTCCCACAAGCTCACATGATGCAGTGGTGATTCCCGTATTCCGTGGGTACGCTTACGTGATCCAAGTAACCGTCACCCAAAGGAACAACACCATCAAATTCCCTGTAGCGGTCCCCGAAGTACCGGGCGAAGGCCCAGGACCGTTCACTTATTTCGTCTTCGCTCCGTTGCTGGAGCGGTAACACTATCATTTCAAAGAAACGCCCCGCGCCTAAAAACGCGGGGCTTTCTGTTTAGGCTCATAAGCATTTATGACTATATCAAATGCATCCTATAATTTAGTGTAACTGTATCATTAATGATAGAATACGTACTAGTTACTCATATTAGAGTTGCTAATCCCTTATTTAAGGTACTTAAGCGTCTCTCATATGAGTGCTCTTTGAAAACTGAATAGTGTTTGTAATCTTCTCAAGAAAACAGACCGTCGAAAGTCGAATCTTTGCACAATGAAGTGTAAGGGATCGGCTCAACGGCGGTTTGAACTTTTTGCGAAATGGAGAAGAGAGATGCTTTACATCAGGCCACGAAAAGTCGTAATTGCTTTGTTTGGTTTGGCTTTTTTGCTTTTACTAGGCGGGTTCACCAGCGCCCATGCTCAAGGGGTGATCCCCAAAGGGACTTTCAACATCTGTGTGGTTACACCACAAGAAGAGCCTGTGGTAGGGCATGAATTCAGTATCCGGACTGACGCCGACAACGATGTCGTTACTGGCTTTACCGCTGACGACGGTTGTCGCGCTGGCGAGATAATTGCTGGCCCAGCTCTATTCGAGATTGGCACCTGTTTGGTTGAAGAGCAAGTCATTCCTGAAAATGGATCTGTATTCGTACGCTTTACCTACCCGGTACAATGTACATTCATGCCCATCATTTCTCGCTAACCAACTAACACTTTTCAAGTATCAAAGAAACGCCCCGCGCCTAAAAACGCGGGGCTTTTCGTTTTTTTGAAGTTAATTAGATAATCAACATTCCATCACCAAAAGAGAAGAATCGATAGTTGTGTGCCAAAGCTTCTACATATGCGTTTCCCACTACACTTTCATCAAATGAAGTGAAAGTGTTCTTTGTATTTGGCGAAGAAACAAAGGCACTCACCAGCATCAACAACGTGCTTTTTGGTAAATGAAAATTTGTAATCAAACCATCAATGCACTCAAATTTCCTTGGCGGAAACATATATATATCAGTCGATCCTGATGTACTAAACAACGTTTTTGATACACTTTGATTAATTAAAGCTTCTAAGACCCTGGTGGAGGTGGTCCCAACAGCAATAACGCGGCGGCCTTCATTTTTAGCAGCATTAATAACCTCAGCAGTTTCTGTAGACAAGCTAAATACTTCTTCGTGCATAGTATGTTCAGTTATGTTTTCAGTTTTAACAGGCAAGAAAGTACCCAGTCCAACATGCAATGTAACTTCGCAAATTACGACCCCGACCTCGCGTAATTTCTTATCCAACTCAGCAGTAAAATGCAATCCGGCCGTTGGTGCTGCCACCGACCCTGCAAATTGAGCATAAGTGGTTTGGTATTGTTCAGCAATTTTTTTGGAAGACATGGCCTCAATGTATGGGGGCAATGGAACTTCGCCGACTTTTTCTAACACTGAAAAAAATTCTTCTGGTTCAACAAAAAATTTCAATTGCCTTGTATAGCCAGTTTCATCGACACAGACACCTTTCAGATCTCCAAAACTCACTTGTTGCCCAACCTTTAATCCTGGCTTGGTCAAGCATTCCCAAGTCACGCTGTCTTTCTCGCGAGATACCTCTTTATTCAACAGCACTTCCACAGCACCGCCGCTAGCTTTGACACCTTTCAACCGTGCATTAATGACTTTGGAATTGTTGCGCACCAAAACATCGCCCGCTTTTAAAAATTTCCACAAATCATAGTAATGCGAGTGGGTGATGTTGCCTGTTTCACGCTCCAAGACCAACAATTTGCTACT
>JAUPVI010000014.1 GCA_030917105.1 Candidatus Babelota bacterium | reverse complement strand
AGCTTAAGGGGTGCTTTGGTGAAGCTGATGTCGTAATGTATCTTGAGGGGTGCTTTTTATCTGACTCATACACACTTTTAACAAAGCAATGTGATCAGTACGAAATTCCTTTGTTTTCAGGTGACATTCAGGCCGTTATTGGTGGTGCTGCTTTTGGATATGGCGTTTTTGCCCAGTCGATAGGAGAAATTGCAATGCGAATGTCGTATGAGATCTTGGTGCATCGAAAAAAAACTGGAGATATACCAGTGAAATTTATGCATGAATCGCGGAAAGTTGCATTAAATCTTGATGCAGCAGAAAAGCAGGGGCTTGCAATAACACCGGAGCTGCTCGCGTGGGTGCAAAAAGAAGGAGTAGTGTACCGTGGACATTAATGTAACGATTCTGAAGAAGCGAGTTGCTGTATTAACCAAAACCTTGGATTACCATACGCAGGTTTTGCAGGGTTTTCTTGAAGAGCAAAAGGTACTGCAAAAAGAAGATGTGGTTGAGATAAACGTTATTTTTGTAGAACAGTTTGATTTTGAGAAAATTGCGGCAAAAGTTAATGAAGTTATTGCATATAAGCCCGATATAGTGGTGCCGATTGGGGTTTTATGTACGCAGGCTATTGTACATGCCTTTCGAGAGCGAAATATCGACATTCCCGTACATTTTTGCGGGGTTACCAACTATCAGGACATCGGCCTTCACGAACTGTCTTCTGAGGGGAATTTGATTACTGGAGTTAGCCTTGGGCACGTGCCTTATTTGACTGCTGTCCGGGCATTGTTATGGGCAAAGCCGATTACAAAATCGGTTTTAGTGCCGTATAGCCCGTTAAATGAAGGAGGTCTGTTAACTACTGCCGCTTATTCAATCCAAACATTTTTACAGTCGCGTGGTGTATCGGCAATTTTATTGGCTCTTAAGCAGGGAGAGGATGTTGTTTCCGCAGTACGTTCAAAAATTGGATCGGTGGATGTTTTGATGGGGCTTGAGGGTTGTGAATTGGATTTCCATTGTAAAGAGTTAGCTTCTTTGTGTGATCAATATGGTGTTACTTATTTCGCGTACTCTCTGGAAGCAGTTCGAAAAGGTGCTGCTCTGGGTATGGTGAGCCTGCCGCGGCTTGTTGGTGTGGTTTCTTTTCGGCGGGTGTTACAAATGTTAATCGGAGGTATTCGACCAGAGCATAAACGCATTATTTTGCTGAAAAATGAAGGTCGTCGTATGGCCTATAATCCCAAGGCTTTTGCGCGGCAAGGGCTTACAATGCTAGCCGCAAAACTGTACATGCTTGATAATACGGAGGTTGGTGGCAATTTTTATCGCTTGATAGATAGTGAGGAGTGATAATGGAAAAGCCTGTTATTAAAGAGTTTCTTCTTCCTGAGGGGAAACTACGAGCTCCTCGCATTGCACTTCTTTCTCGTGCTATGTTCCCATATCATAGTCGTGTTATGTCTGGATTTCTCCGTAGAGTAGAGGCTCGCCCTGATTTGAATTGGCGCCCTATTGTCTTTTTTTGCAAAGAGCCTCGGGTGGATGTTATGCATGAACAAATGCAAGAAATTCGAAATGATAAGTATGACTTGGTTATTTCGATAGGTGCTTTGTACTCCTCGGTCGTAGCAGAGCATGTTCGTGGAAAAAAGCTTACGGTACCTTTTATTTTTAGTGGCGTTACTGACCCTTTCCGTATAGGCATTTTACCGGCAGATGGCTCCCAGGAAGGGATAACTGGTGTTGTGCGCGAGCAAATTCCTTATACATGGTTGGCGGATTTTTTGGCGATAATAAGGCGAAATATAAAGCGGGTCCTTATTCCTTACTATCAAAATTCTGAGTTAGGGCATTTGGAAGAGCGACTTCGTATGCTTGCCGATACTTTTGCAATGTACGACGTTCACGTAGTATTGATGCCGGTGGGTACCGTTGATGACGTAGTGCCGAGTGTTTTGCGTCATATGGGCGTGATAGATACGATTATCATACCTGAAGGTAGTTTTGTTGCCGATTTAACAGTGGCAATATCTAAATTATGCAAACAATATCATGTCATGTTGGTCGCCCACACTATGGAGCAAAGTACTGCGAGTATAGCCGTTACTTTCACGCAGGATATTGCGCAGCTTGGTGAGGCGTTATTTGACATAGCAGGAAAAATTTTAATTGATGGCAAAAAGCCTTCAGAAATACCTATTTTAACGCTGCCGAATGACCGGAAAATTATTGTTGATGTGGCGGCGTGTGTTGAACAGCGGGTTGATCTTGATCCAATAGCACTGTTTTGTCTGAATGAAAGCATAGTTATTCGTTAATCATGGGGGCGTAATGACTAAAAAGAAGAGTTTTTTTATAGGGTTTCTAGTAACGGTTATTGCGGGGATCTTTATTGGACGTTATGTAGTGCCATATAAGGACTTGGTAATGACGCGCAAGCTTCGAAAGAATGTGGCAATTGTTACCAAGCACTTTGAGTATCATCAGCAAGTTTTGCATGGAGCATTAACTGCTCTCGGTCTTGAGCAACGAGTGCATCTAGTCCCTCATGTTTACACGGCAACTGGTGATCAAATCAGTGAGAAAAACATTGTTGAAGAGGCGATTGCTGCAAAACCAGACCTTGTTCTTGCCATTGGTGCTGGCCTTGCTCAAGTAACCAAAAACACTATTCAGAAGCGGCGCTTGCCAATACCTCTGGTGTTTGCGGGAGCAACAGACCCAGTGGCCCTTGGATTGGTTGATTCAGTGGAAGTGCCGGGGTGTAATGTAACCGGCTCAAACATGCTTCCGTATGATCGGGTGCTCATGGTGAAGTACCTTTTACTTCTTCTTCCGCACATAAAGCGCATAGGGTTGCCATATACTTCTCAGACATCAAGCGTGGACATAGAGATCCAAGCGCAGGAAATTAAGGAATACTGCGCCGCACGTGGCGTTGAGGTTGTATTGTTGCCTATTGATGTTCCAGAGGCCAATGGACTTCAGTTGGTACAAGGGATTATTAATCAAATAGATGCGTTAATTTACCTTCCAATATGTTACGTGTGCAAAATTGCCAGTGGCCTGGTGAAACTGTGTGCTGAGCATCATGTTGTTCTGTGTGCGGGTGACGAATCGGCTTTTGCCAACGATGAGAATGGTGCACCGTTTTCGTATGGACCGCGCGCAGGGTTAACTGGAAAGTATGCCGCAGAGCAAGTCAAAAAAATTCTTGCTGAGGGAGAGTCTGCTACCAGGATGCCGATTCAATATGTTGAACGTGGCTGTCGGTTTGCGATCAATCTGAATGCGCTGAAAAAGCAAAATATTGCGATAAATTCTGATTTATTATTGCTTATTTCTCATGGTGAAGTCCTCAAGGATGGGGTGGCCTGGTAAAGATTCTGCCGCTAATCTCGTAGCTGGTTGTTATACCAATTGCGACCAAAAAGTCATAATCGTGTGAAATTACGAGCAATGCTCCCGGGTATTCTTTGAGCACTTCAATAACGTGCTGCCGCGTCTCTAAATCAAGATTATTAGTGACTTCATCCAAAATGAGGAGCTTTGGGGTGTGGGCGCCAATTAGTGCTAGGCTCAAGCGGGCCCGCTCGCCACCGGAGAGGGTGGCAACGGTGGCATTAACCTCCTGGTTGGTGCGAAAGAGGTAGCGATTCAGGTGCCGTCTGATTTCCGCGTGCGGGGTGCCGCTCGGCATAACAGTATGGACGGTTTCCAATACCGATTGTTCTGGGTTGAGCGTTCCATAGTGCTGGTCTAAGTACCCAATATCTTTGTGTGCTGGTAGATGCCAGGTGCCGGTTCGGTGGACGCCGGAGCTTTCTAAAATTCCTTTAACAATTGTGCTTTTACCACTGCCGTTAGCGCCTAAAAGAGCGACCCGTTCATCGCTGGTGATGGTTAGGGTTACGTTTTGTACTACCGGCGCATCTGGGTAATAACCAACGCTGCCGTCAGTGATTGTGATAAGGGTGGTTGGCGCATGGGCCGCCGGCAGCAGAGTGAAGGTTGGCGCGATAACTTCTGGCGTCTTGAGCTCTTTTAGCTGGTCGAGCGTCGATTGCTTTTCGATTCCAATTGCGCGGCGATTCTTATTACTCGTGTTTTCGCCCGACTCTTTTTGGTGTTTTCTCAGGAGCGGTGGAGCGCTCGCATACT
The DNA here is from genome assembly GCA_030917105.1 of Candidatus Babelota bacterium. GTDB lineage: Bacteria > Babelota > Babeliae > Babelales > JAUPTZ01 > JAUPTZ01. Next base: position 10,624 of record JAUPVI010000014.1, on the reverse strand, counting down.
TCTTTTCTCCGTACGCTTTCTGCTTTTTGCTGCGCCCCTGTTCTTTCATAAGGGCGGCATGGGCCTCTTTTTTCTGCCGGTTTAGGTGGGCGATGGTATGAAGAAGGTGCTCTTTTTTTTGTTGCATTTCCTTCAAATACTCATCATACGTTTTTGCCGACACCTGTACGCTGCCGTCCTCAATATGCCATAACTTAGTGACACAAGAGCGCAGCAATTCCACGTCGTGTGACACCACAATGAGGGTGCCTTCAAATGATTGCAGCATGCGGAGCAGGGAACGTCGGTTGTGCCGGTCGAGGTGGTTGGTTGGTTCATCGAGTAGCAAAATAGTTGGTTGCATGGCTAATGCAGTGCTGAGGGTGGCATTAAATCGCTGGCTGCCACTGAGTGAGTGATGGTTGGTAATGAGCTGGGGTACGGCACACAGGCGGCTTTCGTCTGGTATAGTAACGGTACCGGATGCGGGAGGAATTACCCCTTCAATCAGCTTAAGAAGGGTGCTTTTGCCGCTGCCGTTGCGCCCAATAATGCCAATTTTGCTCCCATACGGAATGGTAGCGTTAAAACTGTTAATAAGGGTTTTGCCCGGCACAGCCAGCGTGATGTTGGATAGTATGATAGGTGCATATGACATAGAGGTATCTTCTGTATAATCGTAAAACAAATGCCGGCCCCCTGTAGAGCTGACTACGAATTTGTGTGATTTATAGAGAAGATACTTTCATAAGGATTGCGACCTCGTTGCACCAGATATGGAACATTTGACTGTTTTCAGTATAAGCGGCTAGTAGCCTGATCGTCAATAGACGGCGTGCTCATTTTTGCTATTTTCCCCCTTCTATGCTACCTTTTCCTCTCGTTACCAGTAGTTTTAAAAAGGAGTCTGAGCTATGAACGTTGAAAAAATAGTAGTGCGAGGCGCACGCGAACATAACCTTCGTTCGGTGAATGTCGAGATTCCTAAAAACAAGCTGGTTATCATTACGGGGCCGTCCGGCTCCGGCAAAAGTTCTTTGGCTTTGGATACGCTCTATGCGGAAGGCCGCCGTCGCTATGTTGAATCACTTTCTTCCTATGCTCGCCAGTTCCTGGGAGTGTCAAAAAAGCCTGAAGTAGACAAAATTGAAGGGCTTTGTCCTGCAATCGCTATTGATCAAAAAACAGTTGGTTATAACCCACGTTCTACCGTAGGGACCATCACTGAAATTTACGATTATCTCCGAGTGCTCTTTGCTCGTGCTGGTACGCCGCATTGCTACAAATGTGGCCAAGAAATTCGTGCTGAGTCGCCACAAACGGTGGCTCGATTGATTTTAGAGGCGATGCCTGGCATCGAAGTGACCATTACCGCTCCGGTTGCCATTGAACGCAAAGGTGAGTTTGTCCACGACCTTCAGTCATATTTTGACAAGGGGTACAACCGATTTGTGGTTGATGGCAAAATGCATCGCTTTGTCGATCGAGATGAAATTTTAAAACTTAAACTGGCTAAGACGCAGCGCCACACTATTGAAGTATGCATCGACCGCCTAACTCTTGATAAAGCGGAGGCTGTGCGTGTCCAAGAAGGCATAGAGAAAGCATTCCCTCTTGCGGGTGGGTTTTGTCGTGTTATTCCTGTTGAGGGAGGGGGGGAGCCGCGGCTTTTTTCTGCGGAGCATATGTGTGTGCAATGCGGGCTTTCTTTTCCGGAGATGGAACCACGTTTATTCTCTTTTAACTCGCCATTAGGGGCATGTAAGTCTTGCAATGGTCTCGGCACCGTTTACAGTATTTCTTCCAATGAAACTACCGATCAAGAGGAAAGTTATTGGCTTGCCCGGCATACACGAGAAGTTGCTTGTGGCGGTTGTGCTGGTACTCGGTTGCGGCCGGAAGCACGAGCAGTGCTTGTGGACGGCTTATCTATTGATAAAATGAGTGGAATGGCCGTGAGTGAGCTACGTGAGCGGATTACTGCTTTAAATCTATCACAAGAACATCACCAGATTGCCGATGGCCTGGTGCGCGAAATCGTGAGCCGATTGATTTTTCTTTGTGATGTTGGCCTTTCGTACTTGACGCTTGCACGGTCTGCGCGGACTTTGTCTGGTGGTGAAGGGCAGCGAATCCGCCTGGCCACACAAATTGGCTCTGCGTTGAGCGGCGTGCTGTATGTGCTTGATGAACCAAGTATCGGGCTTCATCAGCGTGATAATGACCGCTTGATTGAGACGCTGAAAAAACTTCGTGATCATGGTAACACGGTACTGGTGGTTGAGCATGATATGGATACTATTGCTGCTTCTGACTACGTTATTGATATGGGCCCCGGAGCAGGGCTGCTTGGTGGTGAAGTGGTAGCAGCCGGTACGCCAGCCGAGGTGGGTGCCAACCCTAATTCGCTGACAGGGCGCTATATGTCCGGGGTTGATCAGATTGCGGTACCAAGGCGCCGCCGCGTTTCAAATCAGCATCTAACTATTACCGGTGTAACTACTAACAACTTAAAAAAAATTACCTGCCAAATACCACTCGGAGTTCTTGTCGGGATTTCTGGGGTTTCCGGTTCTGGTAAGAGTAGTTTGATTATGCAGACTCTTTCGCCAGCGCTGAATGAGGCGTTTCGCTTGGGCTTTTGTCGCGATAGCAGCAATTTTGAAGAATTAAATGGCGTTGATCTTATTGAGAACTGTGTGCTGGTTGATCAGAGCCCTATTGGACGGACGCCGCGTTCAAATCCGGCAACCTATTTGGGTATTTTCAACGAAATCCGTAATCTTTTTGCCGCAACGACGGAAAGTAAGGCACGCGGTTACTTGCCCGGGCAATTCAGTTTTAACGTCAAGCAGGGCCGCTGTGAAAACTGTTCTGGTGATGGCACATTGACTATTCAAATGCACTTTTTGGAAGATGTTGAGGTTGAGTGTAAGGTTTGTCGCGGCTTGCGGTATAGCGATCAGACCCTCCAAATTCTCTTTAACGGCAAGAATGTTGCCGAGGTGCTGGCTATGTCGGCTCTTGAGGCGACGGAGTTTTTTGCCGATTTTACCGCGGTTAATAAGCGATTAAAGCTTATGTGCGACGTTGGCCTGGGCTATTTGACTCTTGGCCAGTCATCGACGACCTTATCAGGAGGGGAGGCGCAGCGGATTAAGCTGGTCAATGAACTGGCAAAGCGGGGGCATAACACCTTCTATATCCTGGACGAACCAACGACTGGATTGCATACCAATGACGTAGCAAAGCTTTTGGAAGTGTTGCAGCGCCTGGTGAACCAGGGAAATACGGTATTGGTCATTGAGCATAACCTTGATGTTCTCAAGGTGGTGGACCATTTAATCGACGTAGGGCCAGATGGCGGGGCGGCTGGCGGGCAGATTGTGGCGGCAGGAACACCAGAAGAGGTGGCGCAAGCGCCAGCAAGTATCACGGGGCGCTATCTATGCAAGCTCTTGTTGTAATTTTCATTTCTGTTAGTATTGTTTGGGAGGCTTTCATGGAAATGAGGCTTGGGGAATCTCTTTTTAGGGGCAAAGTTATATGAAAATACAAAAAAGAATGGCGGTTCTTGCCGCGCTAGGACTGGCTGTGGGCGTTTGTAGCGCTGGCAAGGATGACGGTGATCGTGAGCTTGATCGGATCATGATGTACCGGATGCTTAATAGTCCGAATCAGCAAACAGTTACTACTGTTGATCGCAAGTCGCAGATGGAGCAAATAATGACCGAACAACGAGCTTTGCAGCGGATTGTGAGTGAATTGCATGGGAAGACAATTACTTCCGTGGCCGAGTTAGAACAATCGTTTAAAGGACGACCGACTGTTAAGAAATTAATCAGTGGTACGGAGGGTAAGGCTGGCGCTAAATGGGAGGAGACCCCTGGGACCACCGACGCGTTTACCGAGCTTGGGCTTCTTACAGAGTACAAATTTCATGCCGGAACTGGTGGGTTTAAGCAGGACGAACTTGAAAAATGGCTGATGGATCGCTATGAAGCCAACGCATCATTACTCAAAGAGTATCGCAGTGAAACGGCCGATGGGCATGGCCCAATTGGTCAGGCCGCGGTCAAAGGGTTTCTTGGTAGAAATGCCGCGTACTTCACCGATATTAAGGTGAATTCACTTGCGCAAGGTGTTGCTGCCGGTATGGTATACCGCACCATGTTTGTCGTGGGGGATGAGTTTGAAAAAGCTATTCGTAATGAAGGTGGCCAGGTCTGTGACGCAGTCTTTGGTGGGTCGCTTCGTACACTTCGTGGAATGTTTTTTAGGTTAAAGCACTGGTTATTTAATGGCGGTGCGTATCCGTACAGCCTTGAGCAAGTGAGCTTTTGGCGTGAAGAAGTTGTAGAAGTTATTTTGAAAGGTCTTGATAAGGCTGCGACAAAAGCACAAGGGGGCGTTGCTGATGGTTTTGGTACGCGAGCCCGCGGTCAGAACAAATTTGATGTTTTTGCCGGCGTTCCAACAGAAGAAGGCGAAGTAGAAGATGCAAACGTTGTGGATGCAACCTGGGTCGAAATGGTTGGCGGCTTTGCCCGTGACCTTGACCGCCTGACCATGCGTATAGAGTTTCCTAAGTTGTACTACAGCCCCGGCGATGATCATGATGAGCAAGTGATGATGATTGACGGTCGTGCTGATATTTTAGACATGGCGACTCGTATTCAGGAAATGCTGCAGCTTATTAAGCAACACATTCTTTTGCCATCGCGTACCCTTAAAGATCTAGCGGTTGGTGACCTAAAAGTTATACTGCCGCGTTTGATTGATGAAGTAAATGCACGATTTAAGCTTTTTGAAGGCATGGTTAAGAACTATCACGGCATCTATGTAAAAGCGAACTCATCAGGCGGTGATAGCAGCGTTTCTAAGCCGGCAGTAGTGCGATCAGGCGGTTCGCTCTACCCGGGGCTTGACTCATAACACTACGTAAAGGAATACCGTATATGAAATTTGTCTTGTTAGCATTGAGTCTTTTTTGTGTGACATCCGCAACTGTTTCGGCGGGAATGATTGATCAGCCAACCATTATCTCGTTGAGCCGCTTTAGCTCAGATCGCGTAGCGGCTGCGCGAAGCCACTTTGAGCGCCGCATGTATCAAATAAAGCGAACAACATTGGGTGTTGTTGGGGTTATAGGAATGGGTATACTCTTTAAATATCGTAAAAATTTGTGGCGCGCATATGCTGGTGTGTCTGCCGAAGATAAGAAAAAAAACGAAGAATTTGAAAAACTGCATACGCGGGTGCTGGCAGCATCTGATAGATTGGCCGGTGCAGACGATGCATCGCGAGCAGTTTATTCTAGTGAAGTGATGGCCGCAAAAGCGGCAGTTGACGCGGCTGAGACTATTTACGCCCAAAAAGATGGTGCCAAACGAGTTCAAGCTCCAACGCAGCAATCTGGTATTGTGGGTAATACGCTTCGTAATGCGGCATTGCTCGGTATTGCCGGCCTGGTGTTAACCTCTGGACAACAAATATTTCGTGTCTGTTCTGGTACTATAGAAGAGGTATTGTATTTGTGGGTTAAGGGGTATGAGTATTGGTACTCACCACTGGTGGAACAACTTCGTGCTTTAATGAACGAATTACGTGAAAGTTTCTATCAAGCGCGTAAATTGGCGCAGCAAAGTAATAATGATCCGCAACTTCTTCTTGCTCGCCAGCAGCGTCGCGGTGCCGTTTCATACGAAATTAGCACGCACTATCGTCTTGATATTGTAACTATGTATCAGCGTATGGTTTCGACGGTCGAACGTTTGGTTGCATTGATGTTTATTATGGCGCCTATGGATCATCATCCGGTAATGCAACAGCACATTGTGACAATTGCCGGCAAATTGAATCATGTTTCTGAGTTGCTTGAGTGCGACTTGAATGAAAATACGCATGGCATGTTGACGCTGTATAGTAATGCGACTCTTGATGCGTATTATGAATGCGTTGAGGCGATTACCATATTTCAGAGCACGTACAGTACGTATCTACGTCGATAATTTGTAGCAAAATTAACCTGTATTGCTTCCTTGCTGCGTTTCTCGCAATGACCAGTTTGTCGAAGTAGTTTGCGTAGCCACTTTGAGCGTGGTTCGTCTTTATAAATTAGTGTTAGATTCACCCGCACAAAGTGGGTCATTGCGAGCGATAGCGAAGCAATCCAGATGAAGGCTAAAAATCTTTTTCTTATTTTTCTCCTCCTTTCCACAACGCCGGTTATTGCCTGTGTATGGTGTGACCCAGAGGCCCCGATTGCGGTTCTTCAAGAACTTCACGAAGATGCGCGCTATGAGCTTAACCGCTCAGCTCTTTTGAGTGGGCTTAAGGTTTCGTTGTCGCCTGAGGTGTTGCCAGTCTGCTTGAATCAGGCGCTGACAAATCAGGAGCCGCCGCTTGAGGATCGGTTTTATGCCGAGTATCTTTCTAGCTATTTTCCTAAAGCAGACGTTATTACTAAAATCATCTTTCCAACGATGTGTACGGTGGCGGTTAATCGCGCACTAAACAGCATTGTTTTTCTATTAACAAATGTGCCATGGCGCTATTTTGTAAACAACGCAGAGGATATTGCCTTTGAGTCTGTGCACGTTATGATTATCGAAGAGCAGCTCGGTCGTATTATTGCTGCAGTTAAAAAGCTTTCTATCGACGCGAGAACGAATTTGGTCCGGCTTCCTGCTGCTGCGTCAGAAGAGCGTTGGAATTTTGGCACAGCGGCAAGGAAACGAGAAATGCTTCTTCTGCAGCTGTGGAAAAAAGAACAGCGAATGCAGTATTTCTTTACTATGGTTGCGCTTTGCGTGGATACGATGATCCATCGTCTTTATGGATTTATTCGTCGTGAAAATTATAGCGAGGCATATTCACTGCATCGCAAAGTAGAAAAGATGGTTGAGGAGCTCAAGGGAAGTCGGTATGAAGAACAGTATGTGCTGACATCGCGTCTTTTCTTTGATCTTCTAAAAATGCTTGAGCAGCGGTTGTGGTACCAGCATGACCAAGATGTAGCAAAAAAGCGCGATGATGACGGGGATATAGCCTCTCTAATTGGGGTCTCCGTGGCTGGTATGTCGCTGGCAGCACCACTTGAAGGAAATACCTCAGCGCATCGTTTCCTTGAGAGTTTTGTTGGGCATTATGAAGCCAACATTACGGGCAAATTTACGCATGAATATCACCCCGCAGTGCTGGAAGAGACCGCCAAGAGCTTTGCGACGCTTGAGCAGGAGCTGAGCGGTCAGAACTTGCCTATTGTTGGCCGGCTAACTCTTATGGGGTATGAAGAGCAGGGGATAACCCGCTATAAAACAAAGTACACTGATGCTTATTTTTCCGATGAGATGGGCCGTCTTACCAATGCCGGTTGGTCCCTTAAGATGTTTAATCGCTTTGGGCTTTTGACCGGCTTTCTTTGCAAAGATGTCGCTCGGTTGGCGGCAAAGTATCCAAATGCTTTGCCGGTGACCCATATTAACCCGGATCAGGTAGAAATTTTTGATGGCATAGGCACGTTGTTCCAAGAACATGCTTTTGGTGAAGCCTATAAGCCAGTACTACAGGCGTACCAACGCGTACAAAAAACATTAATGAAGCGTGACTTTCACGCCTTTTTTGGTGAGTTTATGCGGTTTTGGCATACACTCTATTCCCATGAGCTGAAGGTTGTTGGTAAGCAGCACGTGGTTGGTACGCAAGACATTCTCTTTTCGATTGCCTATATGCGCTATTTACGCCAGTCAGCGGTGCCAGTGCTCCATTTTTACTTGGGGCCAGATATTACCTACCCAATTCAAACGTCACTATTGCATCACAAAGAAGCTACCCGCCATGCGCAAACGTTTGTAAAAACCTTTGTGCCAGAGCTCAAGCCATTGAATAATAAGAAAACAGCCTATGTCTTTTGTAGTTTTGTTGATGGTGTAGGAAAAAGCACCATGCTTGGCAACGTGCAAAACATGATGAAACATGGTGATGCGGTTGATGAGTATGAGCATGTTGACAACTCTTCATCTCAGCTTGCCACGGTATTTGATTACTCCAATGATGTGGTGATTGCGGACTTGCCGGCGCAGGTCTCTCACTTTACGTATAAACCAGATGGTTATGTATACGTTGATTGTGGCGCACTGCTCGGCGCAGGTGCATTACACAATGTGGTTGAGTATGTACGAAAAAACAAGGTGCAACTTGAAATCTCTTTTGCGGCGGTGCTTAAGGAGGCGGGTGAAATGTCTGAGTATGATTTGGTGGCAGCGGAACAGAAGAATCCAGAACTATGTTATGCGCTCAACCTCCATCTATTAAGTAAAAACAGGTCATACCGCTGGGTAAGCTTTACGTATGAAGATAATTATTATCTGTTTGATCGAGATGAGCCAACAAGTATTCGTATGCGGGTGCCACTCGCAACAACGCCATCGCATGGCTTGAAAAATAACTACCCCGAACAAATGATTTTTTCTATTGGGGTACGCTTTCCTCTTGCCTATGATTACTTTCTCAAAGACCTTATTGATCAGCTGAAGGCTCATGGAGCAGAGCAAATAGTGATGGTTGATTTTGTAAGTATGTATTCTCGTTCGAGTCGTGAAAACATACGAGTGAATTACGTTATTCAACAGCTTGCTTTACTGCATAAAGATTTTTCTCTGGGCGCCAGTTTCTATCAAGATTTCGTGCACAATGCGCAGTTGTTAGCAACGCTTGATGGCGCCGACATGATGTATAAATTTAGTACCGCGTTGCTGCAAGAGTCGCTCGTGCGGCTTGCGCTTTTTGATATGTTGCGCGATCACGCAACGACTAACATTGACGGTATTGATCTGCGTACACTTACAGCGCAGATTAGAATGCGTGTTGCAGCGTATGACGCAAGCGTGGAGCAGTATGCACGGAGCTTAGTAAAAAACAAAATGAAGCAGGAGTACGATCGGTTGTTTATGGCCTATGGTAATACCCGTGAGTATGTAACGCTGCAGCAATTTCATGCCACGGATCTGCTTGCTTGGAGTCGTGCATTGGTGAATACATTTAGCAACCAGGCACTCTGCCTCTCTACCAACTTATGGCGCCAACTACAGAATGCTTCTATTGTAAAAGCAAAGACGATGCTGCGGGATGACTATTTGGGTGTCACCATCGCGCGTTTAGATAATGGCATGGAAGTTGAAGTTCTTGAGCGGATTGCGCCTGATTGCCGCGATAAGGTGAAATTACAGTCGATTGTACGGATGGTGCGAGCCCGTTGGTCCGCCACGTGTGCTAATCTCCTTTATGGACGCAGCACCGCGGATGGCATAGTCGTAGAAGAAAAATTTCCGGTTATCCCACTTATTGTCTTGCCAGATACTGAAGGGAGTCTCTGTTTTGTACAACTGCTTCTTGAAAAACCAACGGATGAGCCTGAGCCAAAAAAAGTGCCCGATTATTCAGTGTTTGAAGTAGCCTATTCTCCAAAAAAACAGGCACTATGGCGGATTTTTGAAGATCAACTGTATCTCTATGACTGGTCAGAGGTGAAAAGCTCGCATGGTGGGGTATATGCCTATGGGCATGAGTTGAGTAATGATCCGATTGAGCATCAGGGCATGCGGTCGGCGATTGTTTCAAATCTGTATACTAAATTTGCACAGGCGCATGGGGCTGATAAAGTGCTGGTGCCGGTGCAGCTTCGAGCGATGATGAAAGACAAAATGCCGGCATTGCAGGCAAATTATGATCGGTGGGAAAGCAAGGCGAAAAAGAATGGGACGATGCCGGAAAAAGCAGCCGTACCGTCCCTATTAAAGCCAGCCACTGGGCATGAGCCGGATAAAATGCCAGTCTATCTCATTGCCGATGACCAGCGGCCAGCTGTCCGCCTCTATCTCCGTATGATTGCTACTCTGGATATGTTGGTAAAAGATTTGGCTTCCGATTTTGCCCTGCGGCGAAATAACAAAGAGGACTTTGTGGAGCATATTCGGCTTATGGAGTGCATCACCTTGCCATGGATTTTTGGGTTGTTCTCCCCAGATGGGATGTTTGATTCGTATGAAGAAATCATGCCGGTTGTGGCCGTTTCCTAATTTTTTGCATCGCTGAAAAGTATCATTCTATTGACGTTTTCTGTGCGTCGGTGCAAATTTAAGATCCAATCTTAAATTTGCACCAAAGGGGTTTCGGTTTGGCAAAATGAAGTTGCGCCTCCGCTTGTTTCATGTCAAACTACCGTTTTCGAATTTTTAGCAGATTTCTAGCAGGTATTTCATGAGCGTAGCGCACACTCCTTTGATGGCCCAATACCACCAAATCAAAGAAAATTATCCGGATGCTCTCCTCTTTTTTCAGGTAGGGGACTTCTACGAACTCTTTTTTGATGATGCGGTCCAAGCCGCTCGTTTTTTGGCTATAACGCTTACTAAGCGTGGCAAAAGTAACGGGGTAGATATTCCGCTGTGCGGAGTGCCAGTGCATGCGCTTCATTTTTATCTGACCAAGTTGGTCAAAGGGGGCTTTTCTGTTGCGCTCTGTGATCAACGGTCAAAGCCACAGCCTGGTACTGTGGTAGAGCGTGCCGTGACCAAAGTGTATACCCCTGGCACATTGACTGATGCGGCCATGCTTAATGAAAAAAAAGCATCGTATTTGTGTA